>JAGVAS010000162.1 GCA_020060185.1 Desulfovibrio sp.
AAAATTTCGTTTTTTAAACGCCTGACGATATGAATACCTACCCCCTCATCGTAGGCTAAAAGATTACCGCACCCAATAATCTTAATTTTTTTCATCTCCACAATTCCCCTTTACCTCTGACCTAAATTTTCAAAATTCATAAATGAGGGTTTTTAGCTATTGAATATTCCGAAAAAAATCATAAGTTTACCTTCCCCCCCAAGGTATAACTAATATTCAAAATTGGCTGTATAAAATTACATTTCTAAATTTGCTTACTTCATTATACTATTAGTTAGTCATTTCAGCAAGAATTTTTTCAACAGCTTCTTGGGGAGATGAATGTTCGATTATGGGCCTTCCAATAACCAGGTAACTGGCCCCGGCTTCAATAGCCTGACGGGGGGTTAATACCCGCAGTTGATCGTAGAGGGCGGACCACAAGGGGCGAACTCCCGGAGTTACAATAAGAAACTCCTCCCCGCACTTTTTACGAATGATTCCTGCTTCACGGGGAGAAGCAACCACTCCGCTTAACCCGTTTTCCATTCCCAATAAGGACAGGTTTATCACATGCTGCTCCAGGTTTTTTTCCACTCCTGCTTCTTCCCGCAGTACTTTTTCATTGAAAGAAGTCAAAACGGTAACACCTACCACCAAAGGCTTGGGTATTCCCTGCTTTTGAGCTACCTCTGCAGCTGCTTCCACCGTGGCGCGAATCATATTACTGCCACCGCTTAAATGAATATTAAACATATCGACACCGTAACGCGTCACGACCTCAGCCGTGGAAGCGACAGTATGAGGAATATCGTGAAACTTTAAATCCAGAAAAACTCTTGCCCCTAAATTTTTTAATCCTGTGATAATCCGGGGGCCACAGGCAACATAAAGCCTCATTCCCACTTTATAAAAATTTACGAGAGGAGAAAGATGTCTTACCAGGGCATAGGCTTCCTCTTCTTTCTCCACATCGAGAGCAACAATAATTTTTTCCGCCGCCTCTTCAATATCTAGGCTTTTGCGTTTACCGAACATCTTATGTTCAAACCCTCCCTATAAAGACATTTTAAACCATATGTGCTAATCCAATAATTTCTTCCATACTGCTAAGATTTTCGGATTCCAGGTAAGAATGCAAACCGGAAATAAGCCGGGGGATTGTGTATGGATCAATGAAATTTGCAGTTCCTACAGCAACTGCAGAGGCTCCGGCCATAAAAAACTGCAGGGCGTCCTCCACGCTAACAATGCCCCCCATACCGATTATGGGAATATTTACAGCCCGGTAGACTTCGTATACCATTCTTACCGCTACCGGCCTGATCGCCGGCCCTGAAAGTCCACCGGTTATGTTTCCCAGAAAAGGACGCCTGGTAGTAATATCTATTACCATTCCCCTTAAGGTATTTACCAGAGAAAGGATATCTGCACCGCTGTTTTCCGCGGCACGTGCCAGTTCAGCTATATCCGTCACATTCGGGGACAGCTTCACGATTAAAGGCAGGTTACATGCCTGTCGCACCTTTCTTACCAGCCTGTCAATAGTTTGTGCCGAGGTTCCAAAAAGAATGCCTCCTTTTTTTACATTAGGGCAGGAAAGGTTAAGCTCCAGAGCCAGAATCCCTTCTTCCCCGGAGAGTTCCCGTGCCAGGGTAACATAATCATTTTCCGTATCACCGGCAACATTTACAATAACGGACACCTGATAATTTTTAAGACGTGGAAGCTCTTTAGACAAAAAAAATTCCAGCCCGGGGTTCTGCAGTCCAATGGCGTTTAACATCCCGGCCGGGGTTTCTACAATCCTGGGGGCCGGGTTACCCTGCCGGGGTTTAAGTGTAAGTCCCTTTACCACTAGGGCTCCAAGTTTTTCCAGTTCAAGCAGGGATGAATATTCCTCACCAAAACCGAAAGTTCCTGAAGCAGTCAGTACCGGGTTTTTTAATTTTAAGGGGCCCAGATTTGCCTCCATGTTTACCATGTTACCAAACCACCTCGTGGGAGTAAAAAACAGGACCATTCCGGCATACGGGGCGGTAACCGGTTTCTTCTCCCTTTCTTATTTTTACAGCGCAACCCTGACAGGCGCCAATACCACAGGCCATCCTCTCTTCCAGGGAAAGCTGCATAGGATAGTCCCATTCCCTGTTTTTTTCCGCAAGGGCCTGAAGCATGGGCCGGGGGCCACAGGCAAAAATTTCCCCCGGTTTCAGGCCATTTCTTAAGGCCTCCTCAAAAAGTGCGGTTGCCAGGCCCCGAAAACCGCCGCTGCCGTCTTCAGTTGCCAGGTGTATTTCTATTTCCCCGGGTAAAAATCTCCTTACAGGGATAAGCTCGCCCAGGGAAGAAGCGCCATAAAATAGAAAAACTTTTTTTTGTTCTTGCACGAGGGTTCTTGCTAAAAATAATAAAGGAGCCACCCCGACACCTCCGGCAACAAGTGCCGAAAAAACAGGCCCTTTAAGAGGTTTAAAACCTGAACCCAGGGGTCCCAGGCAATCCAAGTACTCACCCTGCCGTACACTGCTGAGAATTCTGGTTCCTTCACCGGCAACACGGAAAATAATTTTTAGTGTTCCCTCCCCGGGGGAGGCTCCCGCTATACTGAAAGGGCGCCGGAGAAAAGGTGCTAAACTTTCCCTGATACGTATATGAAGAAATTGTCCTGGAATAGATTCCCTGGCCATCTGCGGATCTTCCAACAGTAAGTAATAATGATTAGAAGTTATCTCTGTAATTTCTGTTACTCGTGCTCTGGATAACACGATACTTATTTACTCCCTTGTTTTATGAATAATCCCTTTAATTCGGGGAAATCTTGATTAAACCCCTTTACTTTACCTTCCCACATTTTGATATCTCCACCTACCATGGTTAGCACAGGAAAGCCCTTTAAGCGCCAATCCTTAAAAGGCGTATTTTGCCCCCGGGAATAGAACTTATCCGCATTCACAGCATATTCCTTATGAGGTTCAATAACAACAAGGTCCGCCGGTAATCCAGGCGCCAGGTTGCCTCCGGGAACCCCAAGAAGGTTTGCCGGAGCAGTAGAGAGGCATTTTACAAGTTCCGATAAAGAAAGTATTCCCTGCTCCACTATTTTTGTCCAGAGAAGAGGAAAAGCTGTTTCCAACCCTGTCACACCGAAAGGAGCACTCAGGAAATCTGCTTCCTTTTCCTGGAGACGGTGAGGAGCATGATCCGTAGCAATAATTTCGATCAGCCCTTCCTGTAAAGCTTCCAGCAAAGCATCCCTGTCGGCAGAAGTCCGCAACGGGGGGTTCATCTTGGCACTGGTATTAAAATAATCCACTGCTTCCTCCGTTAATAGTAAATGGTGAGGAGTAACTTCCGAGGTAAGGTTAATTCCGCTTTCCCTGGCCCAACGCAGCAAAGCCACGCTTTCCCTGGCACTAATGTGGGCCAGGTGGAGCTTTCCGCCAACTTTTTGCTGGAGCAAAATTTCCCTGGCTACCATTACCGCTTCCGAAACAGCAGGTATAACCGGCAATCCCAACCGGTAACCGTGAACCCCGGCATGAACGACACCGTCACCTGACAGGGAAAGATCCTCACAGTGAGAAATTACCGGTAGGCCCAGGACAAGGGCAAACTGCATGGCTCTTAACATAAGCCCGCTATTCATAACCGGCCTGCCATCATCGGAAAAGCCCCTGACTCCTTCCTGTGCCATCTCCCACATAGGGGCAATTTCCTGCCCCTTCAACCTGCGAGTCAGGGTGCCCAAAGGGTAAACACGGGCAAGATTAACCTGCCTGGCGCGTTCTTTTATATAGCTGACAATCTCTTTGCTGTCTACCGGGGGATTGGTATTGGGCATACATGCCACAGCGGTAAAGCCTCCTGCTACCGCAGCAGCACAACCTGTGGCAATAGTTTCCTTACCTTCTTCTCCAGGTTCCCGGAGATGTACATGAATATCCACCAACCCTGGTAGAATTATTTTTCCTTTAAGATCTAAAACAGGAACTTCAACAGGCCCCAGGGATAAAGAGACCGCTTCTATCCTGTCTCCTTTTATAAGAATCTCTGCCGGGCCCTCCCAGCCGTTGACGGGGTCATGTAAAATTCCCCCTTTTAAAAGCAGATCCATCTTTAGATCATCCTCCCGGCCAAAAGTAAATCCAGGACCGCCATTCTTACAAAAACACCATTTCGTACCTGGTCCTGGAAGAGAATTCTATCCGGGTAAAAATTTTCAAAAACCTTTATCACGCTAGAGCTTATTTCAATACCTATGTTTACAGGACCGGGATGCATCAGGCAGGCATCTTCTTTCAACAGGGAAACCCTTTTTTCGTTGAGGCCATATAAAGCAGCATATTCACCCAGGGATGGTATAAGCCCTTTTTCCTGCCGTTCCTTCTGAACTCTTAATAAATAGACTACATCACCGCTGGGAAGGACCTCTTCCAGGTTGTATGACCAGTTTACACCGGGGGGGACAAGCTCCGGCGGAAGCAAAACCGGGGGAGCAACCAGGGTAAGGCTCGCCCCAAAAACAGGAAAAGTATAAAAATGGGACCGGGCTACCCGGCTGTGTAATATGTCACCGACCATCACAACTTGCCTCCCTGATAACTTTACCCCGCTTTCAATCAAGGTAAAGATATCCAGAAGAGCCTGGGTAGGGTGCTGGTAACAACCTTCTCCACCGCTGATAAAAGGAATTTCTACCAACTCGGAAACCCTGTTGAAAATACCGGGGGAACTATGGCGAAAAACCAGGGCATCGGCGCCAATGGATTGCAGCGTTTTAATGGTATCATCAACATTTTCACCTTTTTTCTCGCTGGACATTTCCGGTGTAAAATTAATTATCCTTCCACCCAGTTTCTGCACTGCCAGTTCAAAAGAAATGCGTGTGCGTGTACTCGGCTCCCAGAATGAAATGGCAATATTTTTCCCTTTAAGGGATGAAAAAACATCCCCATCTTTTTTCTTAAAAAAAGCTGCCCTTTGCAAAATTTCTTGCAAAGCTTCCAGGGAAAAATCTTTCAAGCTGAGCATATCTTTGGGAAGCAAAGCAGTCATTCCTCCTAAAGGCCTCTTTCAGGCATGTTGTCAAATCTGGTGTCACCGGGAAACCAGATACGGATTAGCGCCTGGATAGCCAGGACATACAAGCCGGCTGTAGATAGATAAGACTCGGAAACCGTATCAAAAAGGATCATTGAACGCGGGGCAAATTCCTCTCCCCCTTCCCAGATGATAAAAGCCAGGGGAAGGCGGGGAAGCACGGGAACGATAATACCGGCATCGCCTTTTTCAAACAGCTTTCCACCGTGTTGCAATCCCAGGGCCAGGAAATTTTCCTTAAGATTAAAATAATTTTGTGCCAGAGGTTCTAAAGCTTCTTTTTGAAAAGGCTTCCAGTGCAGTTGCCCCCCTCTTAAATCGAGAAAGGAAAGCCACTGCCCGCGCACTGGCAGTCCACTGGCAGAGGTAAGGTACTGTAAAATAACCACCTTCTCATCATGGGTTGGCTCTAACATTTTAAAGTTTTTACCTGTTTCCAGGAAATTAATCTCGCCCCCGGGATAAGTTATGGCCACAGGAAGGCTGCAATATTGCAGTAAAAACGAATCTTTTACAAAACTGGCACCGCTAAGTTCTGCCATCCCCAGGGGGTCGCGGGCGGCAAATTCCTGTACAACTTTGGAAAGAGCATTCCTGCTACACAATTTTATCCCTCCACTTGTTAAAAGCAAATATTCGGCAAAAGCCCTCCTTTTTCCTCCATCTTAAATTTTTCCAGCAAAATAATTATGCTTTTTTCTCTAAAATATGCTAAAATATATGCATAATAACTGTACTGGAGGGTTTTTACTTTGCGAAAAAGAAACCGGTTTCTCTACTTCTTTGTGATAATTTGCCTGATAATAGCGTGTTTTTTTCTTTTTTCTTCATTAATTTTTTCCAGGGAGGTTCCCGGAAAAGAAATTTCCTCTCCTTCCCCGGATGTTCATGAGATTGATGAAAGTAAACAAGAAGAAGAACCAGAGCAACAAACGCCTGATAACCTTCCAGTAACAGAACAAAACGAAATCTTTAAGCTTTTCCCGTCAAGGGGTAAAGAAGTACAGTTAAAATGGGATGATTTGGTGATAGAAAAAATTTCTTTCCTGCAAAGCCCTATACCCGGAGCCCAGGTTACCAGCAGGGATTCCCAGTTGCCCGGGGCGCTCCGTCCCTATCGAAACGGAATTCACGAGGGTTTAGATTTTTATTCGGGATCAAGCGGTATTCCTATAAATTTCGGAGATCCAGTTTTTGCAGCAGGACCGGGTATAGTTTACCGCATCGATCATCATTACCTGGAACCATCCATGGAAGAAAGGGAGGAAATACTAAGGATTTGCAAAGAAATGGAGGATACTCCTGAAGATATCCTGGACAAGCTAAGGGGTAGGCAAGTCTGGTTGGCTCATCCTTACGGGGTAATAACACGTTATGCCCACCTCAACGAAGTTGCCGCTTACATACAGGAAGGAGATCTGGTAGAGGCCGGTGATTTTATAGGTACTATCGGCAACTCCGGCACCAGCGACGGAGCCGAAGGAAACGTCTTGAATCCTCACCTGCATTTCGAAATCTGGATCAGCGGCAGTTACCTGGGAGAAGGGTTGTCACCCCAGGAAACAAGGGAACTGTGGAAACGCGTGCTGGAAAAATAAAAAAATAAAAGCTCCTTTTTCCCCTTGATTTTAGAATACCAGGGAAAGCCAGACATGACGCTGCCGGGGACCGTCAAATTCGGCAAAAAAAATGGATTGCCAGGTACCCAGCAGTAACTCCCGGCCCTCCACCAGCAAATGCAGGCTGGAACCTAAAAGAGAAGCCTTAATGTGAGCGTCGCTGTTCCCTTCGCTGTGCTCGTACCCCCTATCGCCGTAAGGAACAAGTCTGGTTAAAGCATTACGTAAATCCTTTATTACCGAAGGATCGGCTCCCTCATTTATTGTGACGGCAGCCGTAGTATGCGGAACAAATATAACCAGGCAGCCCCTTTCCACGCCTGTGGAGCGAATAAATTCTCTTACTTCTGCAGTTATGTCCAAAAATTCTTCCCGACTGCCTGTCTTAATGATCAGGGTTTTTCTGTGCACGTTTTACCACCCCGGAGCTAAAAGCCTTCTACTAGCTATCATGACCTTACGGGTCACAACAGAGGCTTTTATTCTTTCTCCCTTTGCGTAAGGTATATCAGCATATTATGATAGGCCCGTTGTTCGATATTTAACACTTTATTAATTTCTTTGTACTTGGCCGAAATACTGGAGGGGGAGATGTTATACTGCCGTGCCAGTTTATTTTGGGTAACACTTAAAAAATGAAACTTGGCCGTGGCATATTCCAAACCGGCAGCCCACGTTTCGATTTTCTTAATGGTTGGAACACGGGGATAAATATTATTAAGAAAATCTATCCAGATAGCCTGAACATCTTCATAAAAGCGTTCACTATATGCTTTACTGGAACGCATATTGATAAGTGTACAGTCCAGTACTTCCTGCCATTTATCAAGCCACCTGGGCGCAACCAGGGGATAGTATAAAAGATCAACATCCCTTAAATATCCTTCCATAAAAATGGTGACAGGGCTCTTAATTCCCATATTTTTAAGTTCCAGTAGAGCTTGTAAACGCAAACGTTGTTTAATCCAGGGATTCCTGACAAATTCCCTTAAGGTTTCTTCCCCCATCCCTTCCGGCAGCAAGCCGTACATTTGGATAGCCTTTTCCACGATCTGTTCATTTTTTTGGTAAAGAGACTGCCACAAAATACGTTGAACGGCCTTGTTTTCCTGGTAATTCCTGAGAATTTCTTCTCCCTCTTTACATTTCCCGGAAAGAGAACCCCCTCTTTTTTTCCTCTCAAGCACGTTTTTTTCTTCTTCTTCCTCTTCACTTAAAGCAAATAAAAGATCCTCCGCATCAACAGCCATTTCCCCATCAGGAGAAAGTTGCAGGTACAAATTAAGGTAATAACGCGCTTTATCCATATTATCCATAAGACCATAGTTTACTGCCATCAAGAAGTAGCATTCGGTTAAAGAAGGATCCATCTGGTAAACAATAAAAGAAAAAATCTGGTTGGCCTTATCAAGATATCCCATTCTACTCAGCAGGCAGGCCAGGTTATAATGGTTAAGGGAATTATCAGGTTCTACTTCAATCGTTTTTTTAAAAAAAATAAGGGCTTTTTCCAGTTTGTTCTGTTGATAATAATGATTTCCCTTTTGATAATAATAGCTGGCGTTTTTTAAAAAAGGCACTACCTTAGATGAAGTTTTGCTTTGTATCATTTTTTTCACCACTGGTACCATCTGTTTTTATAAGCTTAAAATTGACTTTTTGACTATGATAACTATTTTGTTATTTTTAGAATTTAATCATACCATCCACTACTAAAAATTCTCTATACTAAATTAATTTCCTGCCTGTTTTTAGCTTTATTTTTACCATGTTTTTCCCATTCTAACTTTCTTCCCGGCGAGAATCACCTGTATATATTCTTCGTTCCAGAAAGCGATCCCACTCTGTCCATCCGGAGGTATTGCCCTGATTCTTTTCCATAACCTGCTGGAATTGTTTCAACCGGGCGCTTAACAGGTCGGCATGAAACAAGGTAAAAGCATTAAATGTCTGTGGCACCTCGGGAGAACCCCAGTCCTTTTCCCCGTGATGGCTGATAATCATATGTTCCAGCTTCATTTTTAAATCCCCGGGAAATAAAGGCAATTTAGCTAACATCTTTCTTAAAATATCCATTCCAATAGAAATATGTCCTAATAAGCGCCCCCTGTCAGTTTGTTCAAAAGTAAGACTGTCGAGATCGTATTCCTCAATTTTTCCGATATCGTGAAATACAGCCGCTGTCATAAGGAGTGATTTATCAACTTGCCGTGCATATAATTCGGAAATATGCCGGCATATTTCCACAACTTCCAAAGTATGTTCCAGCAGGCCGCCAAGATAGTTGTGATGAATTACCTTCGCTGCCGGGGATAACTTGAATTTTTCTACGAGCTCGTAATCTTCATAAAAAATTTCTAAAAGCTGGCTTAAATTTTTTTCGGTTATATCTTGTTTTACTATCTCTTTAAGCCTGTTCCACATCTCTTCTGTATTCCTGGAAGAGGATGCCTGGAAAAAATTCCTGTTAATTTTTTCTTTTTCCACTTTATTGTAACTGCTTATGACCAACTGGAGTCCATAGTATTCTTTCACTTCCCCCGTTACAAAAAGTACATCATTTAACCTTATCTTTTCCCCAACCAGGGAGCGGTCCCAGATGATGCCTTTAATAGTCCCACTGATATCACCCAGCAGCAGTTTTAAGAAATACTCACCGGATCTGGCAGGAGAGGAAAAAGAAAGTTCCCGGATATCAACCACCACAAACTGGGATTGTACATAACTGCCGATTTTTAAGTCCTTGACAAATTGTTTGCTCAACTAAACCCCTCCCCCTCAAGAAATTCTTTTTGGAACCTGTAAATCCTGCCGGGAACAAAAAAATGTATAAAAATAGCGCAGCTTTTGCAGGACATATAACCATACATTGGTATATAATGATTAAAGCAGGCCTCTTTAGCCTGCTTTGATTAAAAAAAGTGTGTATCAGTGTATCCTGCTCTGTATCCTGCTCTTAAAGAAAGTTACTCAACTCTGGGGCGCGGGTAAAGCCCCGCTCTCTCCACTATTTCAGGGACAACTTCTTCCCAGGCAATAGCCATAACGTGGACACCGGCAACACCTTCAATTTCTTTCAGGCGCTGAATAGTTTCCACGGCAATATTGAGGCCTTCTTTCTTTTTATCCTGTGCACCCTTAAGGCGTTCGATAAGCGCATCAGGGACAATCATGCCGGAAACATTGTTTTGCATATAACGAGCCGCACCTATGGATTTAATGGGTGTTACACCACCCAGGATATAGACCTTTTTATGCAAACCAAGTTCCCTGACTTTCTCCATCCATTTTTCAAAACGCTCTAGGTCAAAGATGCACTGGGTTTGAACAAACTGCGCTCCGGCAGCTACTTTTTTTGCCAGGCGCAAGGGACGGTATTCGAAGGGGTCAGCAAAGGGATTGGCCACAGCACCGATAAAAATTCTGGGCAGAGGGTGTTCCAGCTTCTCGCCGCCAATGAAAACTCCTTCATCCCTTATTTTTCTTACTGCCTGGAGAAGCTGCATGGAGTCAAGATCATAAACATTTTTGCTTTGAGGTTCATTGCCAAACTTAGCGTGGTCGCCCTGCAGGCAAAGAAAATTCCTGACACCAAAACTGACTGCCCCTAGAAGATCACTCTGCAGGCAGATCCTGTTCCTGTCCCGGACGGTCATTTGCACGTTGGGCTCCAGGCCCATTTGAATAAGAGTAGCAGCCACACCGATGCTGGAGGTTCGCACTATGGCTGTCTGGTTGTCCGTAATATTATATGATTCGACATAGTGGCGCATAGCCTCAGCATGATGCTTCAGAGTTTCCAGATCGGCACTCTTTGGCGGACCCAACTCCCCTGTGACGGCAAAATGACCGCTGCTTAATACTTTTTCTAGTTTACTTTCCGGTTTCAAGCCTGACATCCTCCCTTACAATTGTTCTTGGACCTCCATGGTGGGAAGTAGACCAATCCTTCGGGGGCTGGATAACTTCCATTCTATCGAGAACTCCCAGCTTCAAGAAACGCTCGTAAATAAGGTGCCAGGCACAATCCACATCTTTGCTAATCTCACATTTCCCATACTGAGACCCCCCACAGGGCCCGTTGAGCATGCTCTTGGAACAGCGGGTAACTGGGCATATGCCCATCGTTAAATCCAGGACACAGTCACCGCACCCCAGGCAATTTTCTGTCCAGACTCCCTGTTCCAGAGGATAACCCATAAATTTCGTATTTAATCCCGGTAGGATAATCTTTTCAGATAACCTGGTAGCCATGGTTTGCACGCCCACACCGCAGGCCAGGGAGAGAATAACATCACATTCCGGCATATTTTTGGCATAATCATCAATATATTCATATTCACACTGCCGTAAAAGTGTATGGGTAATAATTTCCACATCTTTACCCTCTTTTTGCCGCAATAAAGAGAGAGCTGCTGCCGTTTCGGCCACCTCTTTCTCTCCTCCCGACAGGCAGACAGTAACACATGTTCCACAGCCCAGAACGCATATCTTCCGGAAAGGTTCCAGCATTTCAGCAATTTCCGCCAATGGCTTTCTTTCACCAACGATCATTTTTCCTCACCTTCCCTCTCCATAAAGCCTCTGTTAAGGAAAATTAAACGGGGCCGGAAATTATTTTCTGTTGCCTTTTATTAAACGCTAAACCTAACCTGCAAAAAGCTTATAGTAGTATTCAATGCAAATTTATATCCCCGTAGAAAACCTTGGAAAACATACAAATTACATTTCGACGAAAGTTACTGCATACACTTGCAAATGATAACATTTCCAGCCCCAAACCTTTACTTATTGATTTTGTGATCTAAAGACATCTACATAAGAATCACAGTAAATATCCATATTGAGAAGGACCCTGGCAGTTGCCACTGCGGCTACCAGTTCTTCATCGCATGCATCGGCAATAGCGGCATCCAATCCACAGGCCATAGCCATTACAGCAAAATTACGGTTAATTAACTCCCGGTTCTTCGTGCCCTGGGAAATATTACTTAAGCCAACCACCGTCTTGGGAGGCGGATCAGAAAGCAATTTAATCTGCCGCAGGGTTTCAAAAACCTCGGGCCCATGAGCCTGGCCTACGTTGCATGGTAAAGCCAGGGGGTCTATATAAAGGCTATCAATGGGTATACCGTAAGCATCACAGTTGGCAACCAGCTCCATAGCCAGGGCTACACGGCTCTCCGCATCTTTAGGAATACCTTCTTCGTTCATGGCCAGCCCGATTACTTCAGCATTGTACTTGCTGGCCATAGTGAAAATCCTGTCCATTTTCTCTGCAATAGCCGGTACTGAGTTAATCATGGCTGGCTGTTTACAAATTTCCAGGCCTGCTTCAATAGCATCATAATCGGTAGAGTCTAAACATAAGGGTAATTTAGTAGCTTCCTGGGCAACCTCCACGAGCCACCTCATGGCAGAAACACGATCGGCTACCGCCGGCCCCACATTAATATCCAGGTAGCCGGCTCCCATCGCTTCTTGTTTTCTTGCCCACTCCTGAACCGCCCTGGGGTCTTTTTCACGGATTGCTTTGGCTATATCACGGAACATCCCGTTAATTCTTTCACCAATAATGATCATTGCTTTACCTCCCTTGTTTTTTTTTAGGGGGACCATATAAGTTAAATTCGTATTGTTAGCTGTTATCCTGCATCAATTCGTCTATCTGTTTCTTAATCAATTTAACAGCCCCGGGGTGGCGCATAACCAGGATATCCATCCCGGCCTGCAGCAGTGCTGCTGCTGTTGTAACCTCCCAGGTCAGGGAACGTTCGGCCTGGTCTCCCCAGCCAGGCTGCTCTTCTTCGGAAATATTGGCCTCTTTTTTGCTCCATACCTCGTGGCCCACATTGGCAATGGTAGGCATAGCCAGCATTCTATCCCCTTGTAGGGCGCCAAAGCGGGCTCTTTCCATAATCGAATAGCTATATTCAAGACCATATCCCAGAGCGGCAACAGTAGGATCGATGACAATACGATCTAAAAGGGGAGTGCTCATTTCTGCAATAAGAATGTTTAACTGTTTGGCAATATTAATATCGATGGGGGACTGGGCAATTATAGAGTGCTTATGAGCCATGGCCGCACTGGCTACGGCTTTATAGTTATCCTGCTCGGCAACCCCCAGAAGCAGGTTTTCCCCCGCAGCAGCTTCAGCGATGGGACCGATGATAGTGTTATCCTTTTCCGCCTTACCGCAGCCGTAAACAATAAGGGGAACCCCTACCGCTTCCAGCACTTTCTTAAGTGTAGCAATACATTCTTCAGCAGAAGCATCCTTAATATCAGGATCGGCGCTCTTAAAGCGGATCGCAATAAGATCCGCACCGTACTGCTCTACGCATTTCCTGGCCCAAGCGCCGGGATCACTGTAAACATCCTCAAAATAACTCTTCAGGCTGGCAGGCCATTCCTCGGGAACAATGTCCCAAATCTCCATGGCCACCACGGGCCGGTTGGGAACCTTACCCTCAAAATGCAGGAAGGGCAGTGCCGTTTCCCCGCCGACTTTAACAGTTTGGGCACGGGTACCACCTTCATCCTTGGTAGCACCCAAAACAACCTCGCGGACCTGACTTCTATATTTTTCTTTAAAAATCTCGACAGCCATCGCTTTTCTCCTTTCATAACTTTTAAAGATTAAATACGGTTTTCCACAGATTCCACTGAAGGAAAGAGGGTTAAATCCGTATGCGGTAAAAAAAGAGCCGCTACATATTCATCCATAAAGGTTGTTCCCACGGAAAGCTCCAGGTAAGTAATCATCCTGGCGGTTTCTTCCGCTTCATCCAGGGCTTCCCGGGAGAGCAATCCGAGGCAGGCCCCCTTTAAGGAACTGTTACCGATAAATTCAAACTTATGATACTCTAAATCCGGAAGCAAACCGACACGAATAGCATCATGGATATGCAAATAATTTCCAAAACCACCGGCAATAATAACCTTGGTTATAACGGATTCATCCAGCTCCAGCATGCGTAAAAGTGTCCTTATACCGGCATACACAGCGCCTTTTGCCCTGATAAGGGTCTTGACATCGCTTTCTGTAATAACAATATCGCCCACACCGGCAGAATCTTTAGCCCAGACAAGGACGTACTCCCAGCCACCCTCACCCCGGCGTAAACGGGGAGTTGGCAAATCAGCCTGGAAAGAGCCGACGCGGTCAATAATACCCGCTCCTTTTAGGGAAGAGAGGCAATCAATTAAACCGGAACCGCAAATACCAAGAGGCCTGGCGTTGTTTACGGTCTTAACCTGTGCCTCCAGGCTTACCGGATCGATAACGGTGCGCTCTATGGCTCCACTCATGGCCCGCATACCAAAGGTTATACCCCCGCCTTCAAAAGAGGGACCCGCGGAACAGGCGCACCCGACCATCCAATCCTTGTTTCCCAGGATTATTTCCCCGTTGGTTCCGATATCTAAAAAGAGAATGATATCATCCTTGTGGGCCAGGTTGGTATAAAGAATACCGGAGACTATATCTCCACCCAGGTAGCTGGCTACCTGGGGAAAAGAGTTAACCCAGGCTTCGGGATGAACCTTAAGGCCCAGGGTGCCGGCTTTCACCGCAGGAACAGTGGAAACCGTGGAGATATAAGGCTCCAGCCGGATAAACCTTGGTGTTATTCCCAGGAACAGGTGCGTCATGGTAGTATTTCCTGCTGCTACCACCTGGACAATATCCTCTTCCGGGATTGCTGCTTTTTCCCTGAGCTCCTCAACAACGTCGTTAATGGTGCTGATAACGGCGAACTGCAGCTCCTGCAGGCCCTGTTCCTCTTCCGCAGCATAAATGATACGCGAAATAATATCGTCACCATACCTCGCTTGCCTGTTAAAGTCGCCATGCTGTCCAACAACTTTTTTGGTGAGCAGGTCAACCAGGTAAATAGCAACAGTGGTTGTGCCAATATCGATAGCCAGTCCATAAACAGTCCTGTCATCGTGACCGGCTCTTATGGCCACAATTTCTGCATACCTTTGAAAGTGGGCCAGGATAACGGTAACTTTCCAATCGCCTTCTCTTAAGGCCCCGGCAAGATTCTTTAAGGCAGACGTACTGATATTGATCTCCGTTTCCGGCCTGTTTAGGCCCATTTCCCGCCGTAGGGCCAGGCGCAGCCTGCTCAGGTCACTGGTATTATCATCGATGCTGGGAGGATCAAGGGCCAGTTTAAACTGCGTACAAAGGGGAATCCCCTCCGGGGCCAGGCAGGCATCATCCTCTGCTTCCCCGTTTTCAGGGCGATCATAGAGAATACGGTGCTCTTCCAGGCGCGATTCTGAAGGAATCATTACACGTAAACCTTCATCGCCCACAAGAGCCTGGCAGGAAAGAACATAGCCTTCTTCCTGCTTCTCCCTGGAAAGCTTGCCGGTAGATTTTATTTCAGCTTTGCCCTCTTCTACCTTAACCAGGCAATTGCCGCACGAGCCCTTCCCTCCGCAGGAGCTTTTGATTTCAATTCCGGCCAGAACTGCAGCTCTGAAAAGGGGAGTTCCCGGTAAAACTTCTACGGCAACCCCTTCGGGCAGAAAGACAACCCTTTGTTTCAAAAAGACTCAACTCCTATGCAAACTGGGCCTTAGCAAATTTTTGTATTCCTGAAGATTCACGCGGCCCTACAATAACTTCCCAGCCGGATTCATCTTCCAGTTTACCTTTGAGGACAGCAACTGCTCCGGGGATAACAATTTTCCTGTGAGAAACCTTTTCTTCCAGGCCGCAGGCCTTAATGGCTGCGGCAATTTTTTCCGCAGTAAACCTGTTATCAGCATAAGCGGTGAGTACAGATATTCCCCCGGTATCAACAGAAATAATATAGCTCGGTATACGGGTGGCATCCACTTCCCCTTCTACCAGGAAGTAGGTCAGGGAGAAGTTGGTAGTACAATAGACCGGAGAATTTTCATTTACGTCTCCCAGCACATGAAGTCCGGGTTCCACGGCAACCGGCTTTTGAGGATCGGTGTAGATGTTCGCTCTCCAGCTTAACAGGGGAAGTAATATTTCTTTTTTGGTAGTTTTCATCACAATAAGCCCCGCATATTTGGCGATGTAAGCCGCGGCCTGAAGCAGTTCCTCCTGGGGCTCATCCTTGGAGGTAAAAGCTATCGCAGGATAACCAAAAGTCCGGAACTTTTTCCTAACCGCCTGGCGGCGAAACTGAGTCAGGTCAGCTATCACCCTGCTGGTTTCCCGGGAACCGGAATCAAGCACCAGTTCACGGTAACCAAGTGCCACAATCTTTTCTACCAGTTCGGCCAGAGTGTCCAGGTTCTCACCCTTGACAGCAAGGGGACAACCATTGGCTTTGGCCAGTTCGGTCATTTTTTCATAGTTGCCCTTGTCTGCTGCATATAGGAGCGGTTTGCGAGCGGCCAGAACCTGAAGCGCAGCTTCCATGGCACCCGTATCCCCGGTAACAAGGACAAAGTTTTTGTTTGTTTTGGCTGCGGCTTTCTCGGCAGCAGCTTTAAAGCCGGCTGCATCACCGGAAGCATTGACCAGGGCTACGGCGTTTACCTCATAATGCTGGCCGACGCGATCGAAAGCCAGCTGGTTGACAGCATCCACTTTGGCCCCGACATCTTCATTATCATTAACAGCAATGGCTATAGCTGTGGGGTGGTTAAACCGCTTGTCATGGCGAAAAAGTTCCGTTTCATCACCCATTTCCATCACATTGTCGCCGGTCCCCACTTTCACCAGGCGGATAGGTGGGGCAGCAGCAGAAGAAAGAGCCTCCTTTGCTTCCTCCGACACATCGGGACAAACATCCAGGGAAGCCTTACCATTTGCCAGGGCCATAGCGAAAGCCAGGCAGGTGGGGAAACCACATTTCTTACAGTTCGTTTTCGGCAAATGTTTAAAAATCTCTAATCCTGTTAAACCCATTGTTCAGACTCCTTCCTTTCTTTATATTCTTACATATGAAGGCCCCTAGACATCATCGCTCCTGCTCCGTCTATGGGCTCCTCTTCAAAACGTCATTTTACATCAGGGGATCCATGGTTAAGGCCGGGTGCCCTTTCTCCTCCAGGAAGGGCATAATTTCTTCGGCGGTGGTACCGATGGTTTCGTCAGCAATTTTGTCCACGAAATCGGCTCCCGGTCCCAGCGCTTCAGCAGTTTTACGCAGGTCATCTCCCAGCCAAGCTTTGAGTTCCTTGGGCATCCAGACGAGACGGGCCAGTCCACCGTCGGCCCTGATAAACTTCTTGCTGAGGACAAAGGCACGCCCGTGTCCCATAAAGCCCGGGGTTTGCACTCCGCCACCCACAGAACCTGCCAGTGTGGAGAAGTTCATTCCACAGGGGGTCATCCCGCCATGTTCACGTGTGGTAATCATAACCCCGTTGACTTCGGGGACAATGCCCATAATACACTCGAAGCAACCGCAGGAGGTCATGGGGCGATCTATGAAAGAATACATAGAGCATTCTTCAACGTTACGGTTGGTATGGTTAAAAACAAATTCGTTTACAGACTCCCAGATGCCCTTTTCCTCATCGATCAGGCCATCCTTTTTGATAGGCTGGTTCGGGCCGGTGGGATCTATCTCGTTGGAGGCCTTGCCGTCCAACCAGCTCACAGCACCACAGAGGCCCAGGCGCTCGGGTGTTACCACGCAGACGTGGTTGGGAGCGAAGGACTGGCAAAGAGTACAGGAGTAGAATACATCTACCGACTCATCTGTTAAGCCGGCAAGACGGGCATCACGCCTGGCATAAACTTCCTTGGCCTCTTCTAATTTCTGTTCAACCATCTTGGGATCCGTATAAACCGTTACCTGGACACGGTCCACGATAGCGGGGAAATCATCTTTGAACTTGGCAATAAGCAGGTCGCCGTAATGACGGAATTTAAAGCCCTTGGCCACGCAGTCCTTGCTGACCCGGTACCAGCAGATATTCCGCTGCCCGGTATGCCAGAGACCTTCACCATAATTAATGAAATCGTGGATGCGGCGCTCCAGAACACCCTCGAAGTCTTCCTGCATCTTACGGCCGTAGATCTTTACATAAATACCGCCGCTGATGGCTGCGCCTTCCTCGATCTCGTCTACATCAGGGCCGACCACTTCCACTTTTCCATCCTCGATCTCATTTTCCCCGACCATCTTTACCAGCTCGAAGGAAGGTGTACGGCCGCCTCCAAATTCCAGGTACATGTCTTTCTTGCGGATGGCCTCTCCTTCAAAGGCAGGAGCAACGGTAAAGGGCACGGGGATTTCCAGGATCTTAAGCTTGATTCCACGAACTTCCAGGGCTACCTTGACCATGGTATCATAGTCAGGATGGGAAATGTACCAGTTGGGGATCTGCTCGTCTTCAGGAAGCTCGTGGTCTACCAGGACCGGGAAGCCCAGGAAAATAGCCGCAAAGTGCGCGGCAATCTGAACCTCGTCTCTGTCCCCGAAATGCAGGACGAAGGCCCGAACACGGCGCCGCTGGTAATCCCGCTGCTCTTCCCTGAGGCCCGGGGTAATCCCGCCGAAAGCGAGGCCGGCACGCAAAGCGTAGTTCACGGCATGGATAACCTGGGTAAAGTTCCCCAGGGTAAAAGTAATAAAGTCAATACCCAGCTTTAGTCCGGCTTCAATAGCCTGATCCACCACTTCATAGGCCATGAAAATCATAAAGCCCTTGGCCTGCAGGTCACTTACTATCTTGGCCAAAGCTTCCGTGGATTTTGCCTTACCAACCAGGACAGCCTGGCCGGGAATGGTCCAGTCAACCAGGAGGATTCCATAGCGCCGCACTACAGGGTCGCCCAGGAAGCCGGTCCAGGGAGATACGTAAAGCTCCTCACCCTTAAGGTAGCGTAAAGCCTCGATTATTTCCGCGGCATAAGCGGTTGACTCCCCGTAAAGCCTGGCATTGTAAAAGTTCAATTCTTCTTTGATCTGGTTGCGCATGCGGTTTAAAATAGGTACCAGCTCGCCCAGTTTCGTAACTTTTTCCCCGCTCAAGTTCATGATCACGGGAAGGTAGTACCCCGTATCGGGATAGCCTACGGGATGTTCCGGCCCGTAACGCCTGATGGCCTGGTTGAGCAGGATCTCGGCGTAGCTGGTGGCAATAATGGCGCCATCGTAGGCTTTCTGGAATAAAGCTAGCGGTGGCTTGGACTCATCAATCGCGCCATCATATATCTCTTCAAAGGATTTCTCCCATTCTCTGGTTAATACACCACTATCTGCCATATGAGTTCTTACCTCCTTTTTTTTACAGGTATTATTAATTACCAGGTCTTGGAAATAGTCTCAGTTTCATATTGTTCCTGGGCCATCCTGTGTACCTTTAACTTCCAGGTCCTTTCCTGCAGGGCGGCCAGGAGCTTTTTGGCTGCCTCTTCAGGATCTTCCTCCCACATGAAGTAGCCGCCGTAAACATCATGGGCAATCTGCAGAGCAATACCATCTACAAGGGCACTACCGGGAATAGGAGGTATCACGCCCACATGGACGGGCATACCGAGGGTAACAACCCAGCTGCCGATAGATATGGCTTTTTCGCTCATAGCTTCCGGGGCACTGGCCACGAAAGGAACCTTGGGGGTATCCATCTGCCACTGCTTTGCCAGTGCAGTCACAAGATCATATGCCCTGGTGTTATCGACACAGGAACCAAGATGGAACACCAGAGGTAGCTTCTCCTGAAGTCTATCTTTATTGGCCTCATTAAGGCGGTTAATAAAAGCTTTTAAGCCTTCTCCGGCATATTGTTCAACTGCATCGCTGTTCATCAGCCCCAACTTGGCATAACTTCCTGCAGCGCAGCCGGTAGCCACTAAGAAGACGTTGTTCTTGGCCAGTTCTTTAGCAATAGTCGTATGATTCTCATCATGGGTAACTTTCAGGTTATTGCAGCCGGCAAAGAGGCAAATGCCTGCCAGCTCACCGGAATCAATAGCATCAGTGAGGACCTTGATGGGATTATCAGGATTTACAGCCGCAAGAACATCCGAAAGAGCTTCCAGGCTGAAACCTGCCACTACCTTATTTTTAACCTGAGGTATGTTAACCCTGGAGGGGTCACGGTCTTTAAAGGCTTCAATGGCAATGGAAACAATTTCTCTGGCCTTTTCCAGGGCC
Organism: Desulfovibrio sp.; assembly: GCA_020060185.1. GTDB lineage: Bacteria > Bacillota > Dethiobacteria > DTU022 > UBA8154 > UBA9862. Next base: position 19,811 of record JAGVAS010000162.1, read on the forward strand.
CTGGTTTCATCAAAAGCGACATAATAAGAGCTGGGAATCTTGGCGTTGGGAATAGTGGTTATGATCTTAGTATGATAACATTCCGCTACAGCCTGGATACCGGGCATAATACACTGCACATCCACTACCATGGCATCTACTGCTCCGGTCATAATTGCCAGCTCCTGTGAAAGGAAGTTAGTCAGCACCGGTACCCCCTGGCGCATAAGCACCTCGTTGCCGGTGCAGCAGATACCCATACACCTAATACCCTCGGCACCGGCAGCCCTGGCTTCCTCCTGCATCTCGCGGGCAGCCCTGACGACCATTTCGCTTAAAATGGGGTTATGCCCGTGAAGGGCGATATTGACGGTCTTTTCTCCAAGCACCCCCATGTTCGCTTCAGTAACTACAGGGGTGGGAGTGCCAAAAAGGATATCGGAAAGATCGGTAGCTATGTGCATACCGATATAATCGCATAACGCTGTTTTTAACGACTGGAAAACAAGGTTTACAGGATCGGCATCCATACCCATATGGGTCTGGGCCATTGATTCTGTAACAGTTTTATGAATACTGTTGGGCATAATATTGCAGTCCATTGTTTTTTCCACGCGTTCCGGGACAACCGTTTTCTCCAGCCAGACGCTGTATTTATCCTTATCCAGGCGGCTGAATTCCTCCATGGCAAGAGTAACTACGTCCTTAAGGATTTCCTGGTCCGAGCGGCCTTCTACAGGAATATCCAGTTTTACTGCCACTCTTTTGAGCTTGGCGCTGTCTGCAATAGCATAATCCCCGCCATGCCCGTCAACGATCTCCTTCATTACCATGGTAATATGCAGTCCATGATCAGAGTGACATGAGGTGCCCCCCAAGACATGACGTAAAAGGTTACGCCCGACAATAGTATAAGGTGCCGCACCACAGATACCCTTGGAAGCCTTTTTGGTAATACGGCAGGGACCCTGGATACAGATTGTACAGCAGATACCGGTATTGCCGTACTGGCACTGGGGCTGCATATTGAGGTAGCGTTGATATGCCGTTTCTATGCCGCGGCTTTCTGTTTTGGCCAGGACCTCCAGCACAGCAGGATCAATACACAGTTTAAGATCCTTCTTCTTTTCAGCCATAATGCTTCCTAAACCTCCTCATTGGATGTATTTTAAAAATGCAGCTATTTAGGTACTTTTTTCCCAGGGTTGCTAACCAACTTGGCCATTTATTTCCCCCGGAGAAGAATGCCGGGTTTCCGGTTCAAGTTTCCTATACAATTTATAAGCACTTTTTCAGGTTATTATATCGCCTCCTTTACGATTTCCTGATAAACTTCTTCCATTCCAGTTAACAAATCTTCCTCGCCAAAGATTTCGGGGTTTTCCTCCATAGACTTTTCCCAGACCTTATTGTGATAAGGTAAAAAGCCAATAACGTCCATTCCCAGAAAATTATGCCTGATAAAATCCTTTTCCTCTTCACTGCGGATCTTATTTCCAACCACCTTTATTTTCCCTATACCAAGGTCAGAGGCAAGCTGCCGGACCACCTTGGCTGTTTTTAACCCGTTCCTGGTAGGTTCTGTCACTATCAACATCAGATCCACTCCCCGGGCTGTCCCCCGGGTGAGATGCTCTATACCGGCACTCATATCCAGAACCACCACTTCTTTCTTATCCAGCAGCAGAGAGTTCAAAACAGCATTAAGAAAGGAGTTCTCCCTGCAATAGCAGGCCGAGCCTCCCTGCTTGATACCGCCCATGATTAGAAATTTTACTTTGCCCTGCTGCAGGCTGTAATTGTCAATAACGTCTTCTACCTCCGGGTTAAGATTATAAAAAGCTCCCTTGCCCCCGCTTTTCTGCTCGATAACTTCTTTCATATCTACCAGGGGTGTCAAGGACGCCAGCTTTTGCGGATCCATTCCCAGAGTCAATCCCAGGCTGGCATCAGGATCGGCATCAACGGCAAAAACATTAAAGCCATTTTTGGCAAAAAGGTAAATTAAATTAGCGGAAATAGTTGTTTTTCCTACTCCACCCTTGCCCGATACAGCTATTTTCACAAAAACATTCCTCCTACTAAAATAAGTTCCCGTTAATTATAACATATATCTTTAGCCGTATTGGCTGCCATATCCCGGACGTAAAGAGATAATATTCACAAAGTTCAACTAAACAGGCAACAATACCATAAGTTCTACAATAAAGGTAAAAATCCTTTTTAAGAAAGGTTTTCTTAATAAAGCAGTCCATAATTATGCATTTAGCTATTTCGCTACCCTTTATCCTTATTCCTGCACCAGAATTTTCTTAATTTAAGCGTTTTTAATTAAAAAGCCTCGCTTTTTTAAAGCGAGGCTTTAGATCCATCATTTAAAATCTACTCTTTTTCTTTTTGACCGGGAACGGCATTTTCTTTGTCTTTTTTAATAAAAATAAGTTTTTCTTCATCTTTTTCTTTATCAACTATAATGGTATCGCCTGCCGTAAAAGTACCTCTGAGCATTTCCTCAGAAATCCCGTCTTCCAGCCTTTTTTGGATAACGCGCCTTAAAGGACGGGCACCGTAGGTGGGATCAAACCCTTCTCTGGCCAGCAGATCTTTTGCTTCCAGTGTCACTTCCAACTGCAGGCCGTAATCTGCAATACGTTTGGCAAGTTCGTTCAACATCAAGTTTACTATTTGAGCAATATCTCCCTCGGTAAGCGATTTGAAGACGATAAGGTCATCCACCCTGTTCAAAAATTCCGGGCGGAAGGTTCGCTTGAGTTCATCAAGCAGCCTGTTTTTCATCTGTTCATACGTTTTTTCGGCATCTGCAGGCCTGAAGCCCATACCCTGCTGCTTCTTAATATAGTTAGCCCCCACGTTGGAGGTCATGATTACCACTGTATTACGGAAATTAACCGTCCGGCCTTTTCCGTCCGTCAAACGCCCATCCTCCAGGATCTGCAGGAGAATGTTAAAAACGTCGGGGTGGGCCTTTTCGATTTCATCCAGGAGAATTACACTGTAGGGCTTGCGCCGGACCTTTTCCGTCAGCTGTCCGCCTTCCTCATAGCCCACATATCCCGGAGGAGCACCGATAAGACGGGCCGTAGTATGCTTTTCCATATACTCGGACATATCCAGGCGAATAATATTATCCTCATCCCCAAAGATCGCTTCCGCCAGGCTGCGAGCCAGTTCTGTTTTCCCCACGCCGGTAGGGCCCAGGAAGATAAAGGAACCGATGGGCCTTTTAGGGTCCTTCAGGCCCGCCCGCCCGCGGCGAATCGCTCGCGAAACAGCCTGGACAGCTTCATGCTGGCCGATAACTCTCTGATGCAGTATATCCTCCATGCGCAGCAGGCGGGCCGTTTCTTCTTCCGCCAGTTTTTTAACCGGAACTCCTGTCCAGCTGGATACAATATGGGCAATGTCCTCTTCCGTTACTACAGCCAGATCCGATACTACTTTTTTTTGTTCCCATTCTTTTTTAAGCTCATTCAACCGGGCCCTGAATTGCTGTTCTTTATCCCGCAGCCGGGCCGCATGCTCGAACTCCTGATTTCTGACGGCTGCTTCTTTTTCCTGGCGAAGACTTTCAAGCTTATCCTCCATTTCTTTCAGATCGGGAGGGGCGGTGTAATTACGCAACCTGACACGTGAAGCCGCCTCGTCAATCAGGTCAATGGCTTTATCGGGAAGGTAACGGTCCTGGATATAGCGATCGGCCAGTTTAACGGCAGCCTCCAGCGCTTCATCGGTAATTTTAACGCGGTGATGAGCTTCATAGCGATCGCGGAGGCCTTTTAAGATCTCCAGGCTCTCGTCCCTGGTGGGCTCTCCGACCATAATGGGCTGGAAGCGCCTTTCCAGGGCCGGATCCCTTTCAATATATTTCCGGTATTCATCCAGCGTTGTGGCACCAATAGCCTGCAACTCGCCCTTGGCCAGCGCCGGCTTGAGTATATTGGAAGCGTCTATGGCCCCCTCTGCCGCACCGGCACCAATAATGGTATGCAACTCGTCGATAAAGATGATTACATTCCCTGCCTGTTGAAGCTCCAGCATTAATTTGCGCAGGCGTTCCTCAAATTCACCACGGTACTTGGTTCCCGCCACAACAGCAGCCAGTTCCAGGGTTACAACCCTTTTATCTCTCAATATATCCGGTACATCTCCTTCTGCGATACGCTGAGCCAGCCCTTCCGCTATAGCCGTCTTACCGACACCGGGTTCCCCAATAAGACAGGGGTTGTTTTTTGTTCTCCGGCTTAAAATCTGGATTACCCTTTCAATCTCTTTTTCACGGCCTATTACAGGATCAAGCTTCCCTTCCCTGGCCATTTTAGTAAGATCACGGCCAAAAGCGTCCACTGTAGGAGTCTGGGGAACATTCTTGGCGCTTTGCCCGCCACCCATCTGGGCCTCTCCGCCCAACAGCTGGATTACTTCCCGGCGGGCTTTTTTCAAATCTATTCCCAGAATTGTTAACACCTGGGCAGCAATCCCTTCACCTTCTCTTAAAAGACCCAGTAAGAGGTGTTCTGTTCCCACATAGTTGTGACCGAGATTTTGGCCCTCTTCTATAGCCAGCTCTATAACTTTTTTGGCTCTGGGTGTATAGCTGATACCCTGCGCCAGTGTCTTTTCACCCTTGCCGATAATCTTCTCTACTTCGGAACGGACACGTGACAGTTCAACGCCAAGATTTTGCAGACTGCGGGCAGCAATACCCGAACCTTCACGGACCAAACCCAGAAGGATATGCTCGGTACCAATGAAATTATGGTTTAATCTTTTTGCTTCTTCCTGTGCTAATACCAATACCTGCTGTGCCCTTTCCGTAAATCTGCCAAACATGAACATTTATTAACACTCCTTTCCTTTAGTATGAGATTGGCGCAGCTTTTGCTGAGGCGGAGCTCCGAGTTCCGCTCTGAAAGCTCTACGTTTCAGCTCAGGCCTCTGGCGGCCTGCCCGGGAGAGCTCACCTCCTGTTCGCCTCCCGGCTTCTTACATCCATGTAAGCAGGGCCGCCTCCAGCCTTCGCTTTAACGTGAGCTTTTAGCTTCGCTGCACAAGTCGCTCCGCCAACAGCAAAATGCTGCCTCTGTGGAACAATGGCGGGATCTAAACCCGGTCATTTTCATCCATTTTTGTGACCCGCAGGGTCATGGCGGTTAATATGAAAAATCATGGTAAATATTTTTGGATCTGTACTGCCCTTTCCAGATCCCTTTCATAAGCGCTTAAGGCCCTTCCTTTAAGATATTGCAGGCATCCAGGACGGGTTAGAACTAAAAGTTCATTTAATACCTTTACAGGAACATTTTTGATGAGACCCAGGTCTACACCCAGGCGGACATCGGAAAGAAGTTGCATGGCCTCATTGGAATCAATCATCCGGGCATATTTAAGGATACCAAAAGCTCTTCCAGCCCTGTCAGCCAGCTTTTCTCTTCCTTCATTCAAAAGATGCTCCCTGGCATTTTTCTCCTGGTTGATAAGCTGCCTGGTTACACCGTAAAGGTTATGCCATATTTCCTCCTCGGAATGTCCCAGGGTAATCTGGTTAGAAATTTGTAATAGATTACCTGTTATTTCCGTTCCTTCCCCGTAAAGCCCCCTTACAGCCAGACCTACCTGGTTAACTGCCGCCAGGATACGGTTTATTTGCTGGGTAATAACAAGGGCTGGAAGGTGCAGCATTACAGAAGCGCGTAATCCCGTACCTACATTTGTCGGGCATGCTGTAAGATATCCTTTTTCCTCGTGAAAAGCATACTCTACCTGGGATTCCAGAAAATCATCGTAACGTGAGGCTTCCTGCCAAGCTTTTTCCAGTTGCAAACCCGGTAAAAGACACTGAATTCGAAAATGGTCTTCTTCGTTTACCATAATGCTTATGACCTCATCATCCCTGAGTATCAGAGCACTAAAACGGCTTTCCCTGGCCAGAAGAGGACTGATTAAATGCTTTTCTACCAGCACCTGGCGGGATATTGGCGATAAAGTACTAATACTCAACATCCGCAATGCAGGTTTTTTTTCCTTCTGATTTTGGAGAAATTTTTCTGCCAGTTGGAAAACTTTCTCCCTTTGTTCATCAGAAGCGAGAGGAGGGAAGGGCAATTTTCGGATATTTCGCGCCAGTCTTACCCGGCTGCTGATAACGATATCAGCCTCCGGGCCGCTTCCTTCCATCCATTTACTTGCGATTTCTACTCTTCTTTCCTGCTGTAAATGATCCTCCTCCAGGTTTCCCTTTACAATTTCTTCTAGCGGATTATTCATATTTTCCGGAGCAGGTTTTTCTTTTTCATTCATGATCTTCACCTCCGGAAGAAATCTTGCCTTCCAGCTTACGAATTTTGTCCCTGAGCTCAGCTGCTTCCTCAAAGGCTTCCTCGGCAACTTTTCTTTGTAACTCTTCCCTTAAACGTTCTACTTCTTTCTTAATCTTAACAAAAGAACCTGCCCTGGCCGGAATTTTGCCCATATGTTTCTGGTTGCCGTGAAGGCGCCGGAGAAGCGGAACCAGGTTTTTGCCAAAAGCTTCATAACACTGGTCACATCCGAAATGGCCAATCTGGCCAAACTGGGTATAAGTTAACCCGCATCCCGGACATTGAATACCACTGTAACCGGTAGGTACAACTGTTTCAGAACCCCCTGGAGGGACAAAGCCCATCAGTCCTGAAAAAAATTGATGCAGTGGAAATTTACCTTCAAAAGAAATCTCCTCGCCTTTTTCCTTGGCACAATTATCACACAGGTAAAGTTCTGTTTTATTTCCGTTGATAATTTTAGTTACATGTACGGAGGCAGCCTTTTTCCCGCACCTTTCACAAAGCATTGTTTCTCCGGTCCATTTTAAGTCTAAGGTCAAAAGTCCAAGGTCAAAAGTCACTCAGTTCAGTCCAAGGTCAAATGTCAAATGTCATCTAAAAAAGACCTTCGACTTTTGACTTTTGACATTCGACTTTATTCAGTTCGACGTTTGACTTTCGACATTTGACTCATTTATTCAGTCGACCGGTTTCACCTCCTTTAAAATTACTTTAAGCAAATTTTATTAACATAAGAAGCATATCCTTTAGTAACCATCCCCTTAGCGTTTCCTGCAAAGACTTATCCTTAATAATGTTAAGGCTATCCAAAGCCGCTTCCATTAATCTTGATTCACGGAGCGATATATATTTTAAATCGTAAAGTCTTTGGATCAGCCCCCTGGCCCGATCATCGCTGATCCGGCCTGTAATTATATCCTGGACAAACATGTCCAGGAGGTTTTCCAGGGAAGCCTGAAGTTTTCTGATACGGACAAATCCCTTTCCACCTCTTTTGCTCTCAACCAGGTAACCCTTTTCCAGGGTAAACCGGGTTTCCAGAACATAATTAACCTGGGAAGGCACACAATTAAATTTACCGGCTAGTTCCTTCCTTTTAATATCTATATAACCTGAAGCGCTTAAAGTAAGAAGCTTTTTAAGATAATCCTCCATGCCGTCAGCAAGATTACTCATTCTTTCGTCCCCATTTCATCCTTAAAGCTAGCATCTTCCTATTCATCCTGGTTTATACTTTGACTATCTTTGACCTTTTATAAAATATTATACCTCATGATACTGTTTCCTATGCAAATCGCATTTTAACAAAATAACAGCGATTATTAGACAATAACCCTAAATTTAGCGAAATTACCGTATGAAATTATACTATTTTAAGAGATTGCTAATTGTTCCTTTAAAGTAAGGAAAGGTCAGTATCTTAAGAACCGTTTTTTAACCCTTTTTAAAAAAATACCGGGTTATTAACGAAGCCCGGCTGCTTTTTGTATTTATTCTTTTTTTAAGAGAAAAATCCTTTATTTATTAAAAACCTTTAAAGGTGTTTCTGTTGAAAATACCATTCTTCCAGTTCTTGAAAAGTAGGGATTTTTTCTCCTCTCTGGCAGACTGTTTTTATAGCCCTCACGTAAAGCACCTGATAGTAATAAAAATAAGAACAGCAAACACCACAAAGATTTGACCAGAGACGCTCCTGCCGCCACATCCGTAAAAGTAAACGCGTGCATTCCGGGCACGGTTTCCAGCGATAAGCAAAAACCCACTCCCAAAAATGTTCCTGAAATAAGTGCAGGTTTTCCTCTATTTTTTTTCTTTTTTTCTCCTGTAAACTAACAACCTTCACTTTGCCTGCTCCTTATACTGGTAATTTTTAAATCTGCCGGCACACTTTTATATTTTAACCATTTTAATCTGGATGATGCACTGTTTTATTTCCTGGGAATGATTCTTAAATACTAGTTTTGGTAAAATAATATTAACCCGTAAATAGAATTGTTACCAATAGAAAAAGTGGGGAGAAACACAGTTAATCCCCACTTTAAAAATCCCAAAGAAAATTATCAAACGAAAAAATAAAAATAATGCTTTTCCCTCGGACCTTTACCTGTAGAACCTGGTGCTAATCTTTATTTCCCTCCCAACCAACTTCCAGAATGCCGGGCAGTGTAGCCACCCTGCGAAGCAGGTCATCTGTATCAACCCGGGTAGGTAGACGTAAAAAAAACTCGATAGAAATCACATCTGCCTTAAAAATTTCCAGGTATTCCGCCTGGCTTAAATCTACCTTAGTTACATTTATACCCAAGTCACCCAGTACTGCTCCAATACGCCCCAGGAGCCCCGGCTGGTCAATGCCCCTGATCCAGAGCCTGCGAAGGCGCTTCATACGGGCAAATGAATTTTCCAGTCTTAAAAGCATCATCAGGCTAACCAGCACCATTAAGGTTGTTAAAACAGCCCCAAGGTAAAAACCGATCCCTACAGCCAGGCCTATCCCGGAAACGATCCAGAGACTGGCGGCAGTAGTTAGACCGGTTATGGTATTTCCATGGCGAAGAATGGTTCCCGCACCCAAAAAACCTACTCCTGCTACTACCTGGGCCGCTATGCGGGAAGGATCAACTCCATCTCCAATATGTGCCAGTTCCCCCGTGAAACCATATACAGAAACCAGCATGACTAAAGCAGAACCAACACATACAAGTATATGTGTGCGAAATCCTGCCGGCCGGTTTTGGCGTTCCCGCTCAAAGCCCACAACTCCGCCAAGGACCACTGCCAAAACCAGTCTAAATGCTATCTCCCCGTAAGAAATAAATTCCATAAAAGACACCTCTGTTTAGATGTTAACGGTTACCATTTCATCGGGAATCAAGGTTAGTTTCTCCATGCCCGTTTCCGTAACAAGCCAGACATTTTCCAGGCCGGCCATACCTTTACCCGGGAAAATAAACTTGGGCTCCAGGGCAAAAACCATCCCTGGCTGTAAAATATGCTTCGATCCCTGGGATAAAATAGGATATTCGTCAATGTCTAACCCCAGACCATGACCGATAAATTTTACCTGTTCATCCCTGTAGCCCATAAAATAATCCCCCAGCCCCCGGCTCGTGGCTATTTCCAGGGCCTGGTGGTATAAATCCCCGCATAAAATCCCGGGAGCCGCCTTTGATATTACTTCCTCCTGGATCTGCCTGGCAACAAGATAAGCTTCCTCCAGTTCCGGTGGTAGGGAACCAATGGAAAAAACACGTGTCTCGTCTAATATATAACCTTCAAATATACTGGCATAGTCAACTCCGATAGGCTCATGGGGAGCAAGCAGTTTCCATCCGGCGCCCTGGGGGCTTGCTGTTGTTACCCCTCTGCCCCCCGTACAGCTGTCCAGAAAAGAACTAAGCGCGCCATTTTCCCCGGAGTAAACATGGCCAAAAAACATTTCCGTGTTAAAGGCCCGCATTCGTAAAAGTCCCTGGTGCCCCTCCTTCCGGTAGAGGCTCTCTATTTCTGTAGCAAGTTGTATTTCCGGTTTTCCCACTTCCAGGAGTTCGGGGATTTTCCGGTTGGCTTGCAGCGAACGCTCCGCAGCCTTGCGGAAGAAATTTATTTCATAATCGGATTTTATCATACGTATTTCCTTGATCATGATGGAGATATCACTAAAGGTTATGGAGGGAAATTCGTGCTGCAACCGTTTATACTGGTTGACGGGAAGGACATCAAGCTCAAGCCCTATTCTTTTCAATTCCCAGCAAGCATAATCTTTTAAGTATTCAGATAATTGTTTTAAATTATTTAATGGCAATATATTTTCCCAGTTACTTTCTTCCCTGGCCCTGTTAAAATTTCTCTTAACCATGTACAGGGGTTCCTTATCTACCGGTACAAACAAAAATCCCTGTTGCATAGAGCCGGTAAAATAAAAAAGGTCCATATTTTCTGTCAAAAGAGCCCCGTCCAGGGACTCCTGCTCTAATCCAAGCTGCAAATTTTGCACACGCCTTCTAAGCTCTTCCAGCGGCGTTAACTGCAAGATTATTACCCCCATTTCTGCAAAAGTATAAAAGTCCTAATTTTTATCTTAATGCAGCAGGAGTTCTTTGTCAACTTAGTATGAAAATAGCGCAGCGTTTGCTGATGGCGGAGTTCCGGGTTCAGCTCGGCAAGTTCTACTACTCACCTCGAGCTTCCGACGACCCATGGAAACAAACCCGGCATTTTCATCCATTATTGTGACCTGAAGTGC
>JAGVAS010000050.1 GCA_020060185.1 Desulfovibrio sp.
AGGGGAGCAGGCTATATTGAAAAGCTGGCTTTGAAATTATATAAACTGCATCAAGAAATTGCTTTTACACAGTAGACACGTTTTACGCCTTATAGTATAATATTTCTAATTTACTCAGGAAGTCTTTGGAGGTTTTTATGAGCGTTTTTAAGGTCTACGATACAACTTTAAGAGATGGTGCCCAAAGAGAAGGTGTTTCTTTTTCTGTAGGTGATAAAATCCAGATCGTCAAACTCCTGGACACCCTCGGTATAGATTATATTGAAGGGGGATGGCCGGGCTCCAATCCTAAAGATATGGAATTCTTCACCCGCTTAAAAGATATATCCCTCAGGCAGGCAAAAATAACCGCTTTTGGCAGCACCAGGCGTGCCGGAGTCGATGTGGAGTCTGATGCTAATGTGCTGGCATTGCTGGGGGCTAACACCCCGGTAGTGACAGTGGTAGGGAAAAGCTGGGATTTCCATGTGTCACATGCCCTGGGAACGACTCTGAACGAAAACCTGGCTATGATTGCTGATACGATTTCCTTTTTAAAAACCAGGAAACTTGAAGTTATTTACGATGCAGAACACTTTTTTGACGGCTACGTAAATAACCCCGCTTATGCCCTGGAAACCATCCGGGCCGCTGTAAAAAGCGGTGCGGACTCCGTTGTGTTATGTGATACCAACGGGGGAACAATGCCCCTGGACGTCCAGCGCATCATTTTGGAAGTTAAAAAAGAATTCACTATTCCCCTCGGTATTCATGCCCATAACGATTGTGGAATGGCCATAGCCAATTCGATTATCGCCTTGCAAAGCGGGGCAACCCATGTCCAGGGAACTATTAACGGATATGGGGAGAGATGCGGAAATGCTGATCTCTGTGGTATTATAGCCAATATGCATTTTAAGTTAAATATAGATAAATTTAAGCCTGAACAGCTGAAGGCATTGACCAGGATTTCCAAGGTGGTCGCCGAATTGGCTAATATGATTCCCCAGGACGGCCAGCCTTATGTGGGTAGGAACGCTTTTACTCACAAAGGCGGTATTCACGTGGATGCCGTTGTCAAACACTCCCAGACCTATGAGCACGCCGATCCTGAAGAAGTGGGTAATAAAAGGCGCATCTTAATTTCCGAACTCTCCGGTAAGAGTAATATTCTTTTCAAGGTAAAGGAAAATGATATACAGTTAATCAAGAACTATCCCGAAGCGATCAAGGTTTTAAATGTTCTTAAAAAGATGGAACATGAAGGTTATCAATTTGAAGGTGCAGACGGTTCTTTTGAGCTGCTGATCTGGAAAACCTTAAAAACCTATAAACCCCTGTTTAAGCTGGAGGCATTTCGCCTTATACTGGATAAAGAACGCCGGGGAAGCGATCTATATGTAGAAGCTACTATAAAATTGAAAGTGGGAGACAGGATCGTTCATACAGCTGCTGAAGGAAACGGTCCTGTTAACGCCATGGATAACGCTTTGCGCAAGGCTCTGGAAGAAATTTACCCGGAGATAAGGACTATTAAACTCGTGGACTATAAAGTACGGGTACTGGACGGTAAAGACGGTACAGGGGCCAAGGTAAGAGTCTTAATTGTTTCTCAAAATGGCAACAAAAGATGGGGAACAGTCGGTGTTTCCGAGAATATAATTGAAGCAAGCTGGATAGCCCTGGTTGATAGTATTGAATACGGGTTGCTTTGCAAACAAAACCCCTCGGTGGATGAAATTAAAAATGCAATTAATGAAATAACCTGGGAAGAAGAGTATATTATCAAGGCCAACCCTTGAAAATGGGGTGGCGCAAGGTTGGTGCTCGCTCCGAGTTCCGCTTGAGATCGTTCTACGGTTCAGCTCGGGCCTCCGACGACCTCCCCGGTGGAATTTCCGTCCATGGTCATCCCCGGCAGCTGACATCGTGTCAGCTGGGTCGTCTCCACCCCTCGCTTCGCCGTGAACTTTTTACTTCGCTTCACAAGTCGCGAGCCACAACCTTACACCACCTTGAGGGGACATAACACAGATTCTAAAAAAGATCATTTTCATCCGCTTTTGTGACCCGTAAGGTCATGGCGGTTAGTATGAAATAAAACGGTGGTGTAAGAAACTTTGCTGGAGAATATAAATGTTCTTTATGGATCGGCAACAGGGATCGGCAGTATGCCTCATGAGAACCCTGTTTATGCCCTTGAACTGATCAGGGAAACACTACCCTTCGGGCCGCACTGGCCGCAGCTACCCGGGCGTGGCAAAACGGAAAGTTTCCTCAGGCAGTACCTGAACCCACTGGTAAAACTGGGCATGATGGATCTGGAAAAGGGGGAAACCCCCTTTTTTTATGATCGTGAAGGGGGCTGGCTGGAAAAAGAAGAAAAATTTTATGAACTTTACCTTGGCTGCCGGGAAGAAGGGAATAAAGAAACCGATCTTTCCCTTTTTGCCTTTCCTCGGGAGGCAGCCGCAGGATTTTATAAATTTTTAGATGAAAATTGGGAAAGCTTATCTAGTAAGCCGCATTTTTTAAAAGGCCAGGTAAGTGGCCCCCTCTCTATTGGTTTACAGGTAAATGCCGGGGATGGCATCGCGGCTTTTTACCGCGATGACCTTCGTGATATTATTAACAAAACCCTGGCTTTAACAGCCAGGTTCCAGGTGCAGGCCTTGAAAAAGTTTTCCCTGCCGGTGGTAATTTTTATTGACGAGCCCCTGTTGCTTTCTTACGGCCAATCTCCTTACATATCTCTCTCCCGTGAACATATTTCTCAAAGCCTGGAAGAGGTTATTTTGGCCATAAGGGAAGAAGGAGCCTATGCCGGCGTCCATTGCTGCTCCGGGGTCGACTGGTCCATATTATTTCGACTTCCCTTGCACATAGTAAATTTTGATGCCTATGACTATCTTGATTCCATGCTCGTTTACAGTGAAGAAATGGACGGTTTTTTGAAAAAAGGCGGCTGCCTGGGCTGGGGTCTCGTTCCTACTTCCGAAGCTATTGAAAAAGAAGATGCTGTTTCTTTGAGAGAAAAGTTTTATGACGGTATCGCGCGCCTTTCCCGGCGAGGGGTTAATCCCGAACTTCTGGCGAGGCAGTATCTCTTGACTCCCAGTTGCGGAACGGGCACTCTTACCGTAGCCCAAAGTGAAAAAGTTTACCATACCACTGCTCAGTTACAAAAATTACTGGTCTAGCCCGGCTTAGATAAAGGAGGCTTACAGATTGGATTTACACGGTTTTTTGCAGGAGATAACACAAAAAGACGGGGTCTCCGGTTATGAGAAAAACGTTGCCGCTTGTATTTCCGAAGCATTTTCCCCTTATGTTGATGATACCAGGACAGATAACCTGGGAAACCTCATTTTTTTTAAGGAAGGCAGGAGAGAGGAGGCTCCCAGGATTCTTATTTGCGCCCACATGGATGAAATTGGGTTTATAATTACTAAGATCGAAAATAACGGATTTTTGAGGTTTACCTCTCTGGGTGGTTTTGATGTACGAACCCTCCCGGGCCAGGAAGTTGTCGTCTATGGCCAAAACCCTGTAGATGGCATTATAGGTTTTAAGCCGCCCTACATGGAGAAAGATAAGGAAAAAAACAAGAGCGTGGAAATGGAAAATTTGTTTATAGATACAGGCCTTCCCCGGGAACTGGTTGACAAAGTAATTAAAGTGGGATCTATTGCAGCCATTAAAAGGAATTTCCTAGCTCTTTTAAATAACTGCTGCTCCGGAAAAGCGCTTGATGATCGTGCCGGAGTAGCTGTTTTATGGCAGTGTGCCAGGGAACTGAGCCAGATCCATCATGAAGCCCATCTTTACTTTGTGGCTACTGTTCAGGAAGAGGTGGGGATTAGAGGTGCCGTAGTTTCTACATATGGTATTTCCCCCGATCTGGGAATTGCTGTTGATGTCTGCCACGGTGATTTTCCCGGGGCTATGGAACATGAAGTATCCCCTCTGGGGAAAGGGCCGGTTATTACTACAGGCCCCAATATCCATCCTTATATGGCCAAAGGATTATTTGATACTGCCGAAGAATATAATTTGCCCTACCAGAGGGATGTATCTCCGGGGCCGACGGGCACTGATGCCCGTGCCATCCAGGTAAGCCTGGGAGGGATTCCTACCGCTCTTGTTTCTGTTCCCCTTCGCTACATGCATACCTCCGTGGAACTGGTAACCCTGGAAGATATAAAGGTTGCGGGAAGACTTCTGGCTTATTTTGCCGCAGGCTTAAGCAGCGCTTTTGTGGAGGGATTGTCATGCTTATAACAGAACTTTCGCAAATACCGGGTGTTTCCGGTGATGAGACCAGGGTAAGAAACTTTATCAAAGAAAAACTGGCCTTATGGGGCATAAAGTACTACACAGATTCATTGGGGAATTTATATGCGTTAAAAGAAGGCAGAGAAAACAAGCAAGAAAAAGGCCTGATGTTATCCGCCCATATGGATGAGGTAGGTTTAATGGTTTCCTCGATAGAAAAAAGCGGTCACCTGCGGTTTTATAAAGTGGGGGGAATAAATGAAAAAGCCCTTATTGCCAAGCCTGTCAGGATCGGTGCCAACAATATTACAGGAGTAATTGGGGCCAAAGCTGTCCACTTGCAAAAAAAAGAAGAGAGAGAAAAGGCGCTGGAAGTGGAAAAACTGTACATCGATATAGGAGCGAAAAGTAAGGAAGATGCGGAAAAAGCAGTTAAAGTGGGCGATTATATTTCTTTTTACAGCGAGGCAAGTTCTTCTGAAAACATCGTAAAGGGAAAGGCCCTCGATAACAGGGCCGGTTGTGCAGCACTGCTGGAAATTTTACAGAGGGATTTCCCTTTTTCTTTTACGGCAGTGTTTACCGTGCAGGAAGAAGTAGGTTTAAGAGGAGCCGGGGTGGCAGCTTACAGGGTAAATCCCAGGATGGCCCTCGTTATTGAAACAACCGGCGCGGTAGATATTCCGGAGGCCAGGGAACAGGATTACTCTACCTCCCTTGGCGCCGGTCCCGCTTTTACTGTAAAGGATGAATCTGTTATTACACATCCCCGGATTTTAGAGCGGTTAATAGAGGTGGCCGAAGTACAAAAAAGACCCTACCAGTTTCGCCGTTATGGCGGCAGTTTTACTGATGCGGGGGCGATTTCTCTATCGGGGAGCGGAGCCGCTGCCGGTGTTATCTCCACGCCCTGCAGGTATATTCATGCACCGGTTTCGTTATTGTTTCTCGAAGACTGGAAGAATCTCGTGGAGATAACAGACGCTTTTATAAGATCAGTACATGAAAAGGGGTTGGAGATATGAATGAGTTAATAAAAAAGCTGTGCGAATCTTTTGGCCCCGCCGGCCGGGAAGATAAAGTTCGTTCCCTGATTGTCGAAGAGCTGGAAAAACTTAATGCACAATTTTTCATTGATACTCTTGGCAATTTAATTGTTACCAAGGGGAATCAAGCTGATAAAAAAATCCTGGTAGCTGCTCACATGGATGAGATCGGCTTGATGGTTACTTTTATAGATGAAAATGGTTTTTTGCGTTTTACCAATATCGGAGGCGTCTTTAAAAATATTTTGCTCGGAACAAAGGTGCTTTTTGAAAATGGAACGGTAGGTGTCATTGGGCAGGAGAAACTCAAGGAGCCTAAGGAACTCGATTTTGACAAGCTCTATCTGGATATAGGGGCCAGGACCCGTAAAGAAGCCCAGGCGAAGGTTAAAATAGGTGATACGGCTGTCTTTCTTGCTCCCCTTAGCCAGGAAGGAAGGCGGGTTATGGCCAAATCCCTTGACAATCGCATCGGTTGCGCTGTGGTCCTGGAAGCCTTGAAAAGACTTTCACCTTTATCTCTGCCTAATGAGGTCTATTTTGTCTTTACCGTACAGGAAGAGGTTGGCTTAAGAGGTGCCAAGCCCGTTTCTTACCGGCTGAAACCTGATTACGGCCTGGCGGTTGATGTAACGAGAGTGGGAGACACACCTGAACCTGAATTTAAAACAAGTGTTTCCCTGGGAAAAGGGCCGGCCGTTAAAATCAAGGATTCTTCAGTAATATGCCATCCCCGGGTTACGGGGCTGATGATCGAAGTTGCCGAAAAAAATAATATTCCCTACCAGCTCGAGGTCCTGGAAAAGGGCGGAACCGATGCCGGGGCCATACATCTTACCAGGGAAGGTATCCCCTCAGGGGTTTTATCCGTTCCCTGCCGATATATTCATACTCCGGCGGAAATGGTAGACTTAGACGATGTAGAAAATAGTGTTTCTCTTCTGGTAGAGTTATTAAAAAACAGCTGGTAAAGGTATAAAAATTGCGTTCAAATTATTGCATTTGGCAAAAAAAAATGGTAAAATTACTTTGGGCGGGAACGAGAACCTGCACCATATTTACTAATTTTTTAAGGATGGATAAAAAATATATATTTTCTGCCTGGAGCCAGGAAAAGGACCGGGACAGGGGGTACATATTGAGTGGGAAAAATAGTGCCTTTCTGCCCCGCAGGAAGGCTTAATTTATGTACCGGAAGAGGCCTGGTGAATGAAAAAGATAGCTATTATCGGTGCAGGTAACGTGGGGAAAGTACTGGGATATGCCTTAAAAAACAAGGGATACAGAATAGTTGCTTCTTTTTCCAAAACGGAAAAATCCAGGAAACTGGCTGCTGGATTACTGGAGTGCCCGGTTTACAGCGAACCGGAAAAGGCTGCCTGTGATGCAGATATTATTTTCCTGACCACTCCGGACCGGGTTATTAAAGAGGTATGTGATAGCATAGCGGCAAACAAGGGCTTTAAACGGGGGCAGGTCGTTTTACATACGAGCGGTGCCCATAGCTCGGAAATATTATTTTCTGCCCGGGAGGAGGGTGCCAGCATTCTTTCCTTCCATCCCCTGCAAACCTTCCCGGAATTGAAGGTAGGACTACGCTCTTTACCGGGGACTTTTTTTACCGTAGAAGGAGACGAAGAAGCTTTTCCTGTTGCAGGTGATATGGTACAGGCCCTGGAAGGACAAATGCTTTCCATTCCTACGGATATGAAGCCTGTCTATCATGCGGCGGCATGTGTGGCCTGCAACTACCTGGTATCCCTGATGGATATGGCTTTAAAGATGTATGGTTTAATGGATATTCCTCCGGAAAAAGCTTTTGAATCATTATCTCCGCTTATCTACGGCACCCTGAGTAATATCAGGGATCTGGGGCCCGAAAAAGCTCTAACCGGGCCGGTAGCCCGGGGCGATGTCCCCACGATCAGTTCCCATATTGATGCCATGAAGGAACTTGTACCGGAACTACTTCCTCTATACAGGCAACTGGGTCTTTATACTGTTTACCTGGCTGTTCGGAAGGGAACGCTAAATCAAGAACAGGAAGATCAGCTAAAAACTTTGCTGGGAGGACAAGAAAATGAACACTAACCGTTTTACTACCCTGGATTTTAAAGAGATGAAGCAGCGAAAAGAAAAAATTACCATGGTTACTGCCTATGACTACCCTACGGCACAGCTGGTTGACGAGGCCGGCGTAGAGTTTATCCTTGTCGGTGATTCCCTGGGGATGGTAGTTCTCGGTTATGAGGATACCCTTGCCGTCACTTTAAACGATATGATTCACCATGGTAAGGCAGTTGTAAGGGGAAGTAAAAAAGCCTTTGTTGTAGTTGATATGCCTTTTTTAACGTACCAGGTTAATAGCGAAGACGCCCTACGTAATGCCGGGAGGATAATCCAGGAGACGGGGGCACAGGGAGTGAAGCTGGAAGGCGGCCTGGAAATAGTTGAGGCCGTAAAGAGTATAACCCGGGCAGGTATTCCTGTAATGGGGCATTTGGGCTTAACGCCCCAATCGGCAGGACAACTGGGAGGCTTTAAGGTACAGGGAAAAGATCCCAGGGTGGCTAAAAAAATTATGGAAGATTCCCTTGTTATAGAGGATGCTGGTGCCTTTTCACTGGTCCTGGAGTGCGTTCCCTGGCAACTGGCCAAAGCAATCTCGGAACAACTTTCTATACCGGTAATTGGCATTGGCGCCGGGAAGTTTTGCGATGGGCAGGTTCTGGTGTATCATGATGTTATGGGTCTTTATACAGGCAAAAGGCCCAAGTTTGTCAAGCAATATGCAGAAGCCAGGAATGAGATGGTAAAGGGAATAACCGATTATATCTCTGAAGTTAAGCAGGGTTCTTTCCCCGAAGAAAAACATTCCTTTACCATGTCCGAAGAAGTTTTGGCCATGGTCATGGAAGAGTAAGGAGCATGTTTTTGGGGGAGGGAGTTTTTTGCAAGTTGTTTCGGATATAGCTTCGTTAAAGAGTATTATAGAAGAGAAGAAGCAAAAAGGCTTAAGTATTGGGTTTGTACCTACCATGGGTTTTTTGCATGAAGGGCACCTTTTCCTGATGAGAATGGCCAAAGCAGAAAATGATTTTATGGTTATCAGCATCTTCGTAAATCCCCTGCAGTTTGGTGCCGGGGAAGACTATGAAGAGTACCCGCGGGACCTGGAGAGAGATACAAAAATGGCTGGTTCAGCAGGTTGCGACCTTATTTTCTCACCTACTGTCAAGGAGATGTACCCTCCGGGATATGCGACTTTTGTCCAGGTAGAGAAGCTGACGGAGGGTCTCTGTGGCGCATCCCGGCCCGGGCATTTTCTTGGTGTTACCACAGTAGTTGCCAAGTTATTCAATTTGGTCCGCCCGGATCGTGCCTATTTCGGTCAAAAAGATGCCCAACAGGCTTTTGTTCTCAAAAAAATGGTTGAGGACCTGAATATGAACCTTAAAGTTATAGTCCTTCCTACGGTGAGGGAACCCGATGGTTTGGCAATGAGTTCCCGCAACAAATACCTGACCCCTGAACAGAGGAAAGAAGCCGTTGTTATCTACAGGAGTTTAAGAGAAGCAGAAGAACAAATCAGGAAAGGAGAAAGAGAAGCAGGGATAATCAAAGAAAACATTTCTAAATTAATCTTACAAGCCAAGCATGCCAGGGTAGATTATGTCGAAATCGTCGACAGCAAAGAACTGCATCCCGTTTCAATAATAAAGGATCGGTGCTTAATTGCTGTTGCTGCAAAGTTTGGAAAAACCAGATTAATAGATAATGTTCTTGTGGAGGTGTGAGCTTTGTTAAGGACAATGTGCAAGTCTAAGATTCACAGGGCGACTGTTACCGATGCCAATTTGAACTATGTAGGCAGTATCACAATCGATGCAGAGCTTATGGAAAAAGCTGACATTCTTCCTTATGAAAAGGTTCAAGTTGTAAATAACAATAATGGCGCCAGGCTGGAAACTTATGTTATTACCGGAGAACGAGGCAGGGGTGATATATGCCTTAATGGAGCTGCTGCCCGGCTTGTTCAACCTGGAGATACGGTTATTATCATAAGCTATGCCCAATATTCCAGGGAAGAGCTGGTAAATTTTCAGCCCAAAATAGTTTTTGTGAACGAAGAAAACAGGGTTACCCAGATTGTTTCCGAAGAAATAGAAGCTCTTCCCTAAAAAAATAGAAGCAGTCCCTGCACCTAAATTAAGGGGCAGTTAAGGTGTTTTTAAACAATTAGCTGCTCTTTTTTATTGTAACAGTTGGTAAAATATGGGTTCCTTATTTACACCCCTTTGAATATATGTTATAATACAATAATTAACAAATAATAGGATAAAAAAAGGATTAAAATTTAGTAATCAGGAGTCTAACTTTTTTGATTCTATTGCTGATATTATAGCTCCCTGGATACTATTTATTAGAATATTTTGGAGGTTTACTGTTATGTCCATGGTTACTGAGGAGAAAAGGCAGATTGCCTTGAAACGAGCTGAAGAGCTGAAGGAAAGAATTGCAGATTATCTTGAGTATAAGAAAAAGATACCTACCGGTTTTAAAGAATGGGAGAAAATAAAAGAAAGACAGGAAAACATTAAAAAGATCTTCGGTGCTTCGGAAGTCGAGTGGAAGGATTGGAAATGGCAGCTGAGGAATCGTATTAATAAAGTAGAGTCTCTGAAAAAAATTTTTAAGCTGACACCGGAAGAGGAAAACGAGATTTCTTTAACAGGAAGTAAATTCCGCTGGTCCGTAGTACCCTATTATCTTAGTCTTATTGATCCCGAAAATCCGGCCGATCCTGTTCGCCTTCAATCCATTCCTTCCTTAGAGGAGTATTATGATGCCAGCGGAGTTCTGGACCCTATGGCCGAGGAATTTACCTCTCCTGCTCCTGCTGTTACCAGGAGGTACCCGGATCGCCTTATCATAAACGTTACTAACCAATGCCCCAGTTATTGCCGCCATTGTCAAAGGCGCCGCAATATTGGAGAAGTTGATCGCCAGGCACCCCGGGAAGAAATAAAAGCCGCCTTAAAATATATTGCTGAAAATGAGGAGATAAGGGATGTACTCCTTACAGGCGGTGATGCCCTTATGCTTTCCGATAAAACACTGGACTGGATTCTAACGGAGCTCGATAACATCCCCCATGTCGAAATCAAGCGCCTGGGAACCAGGGCTCCTGTAACATTGCCATATAGAATAACCAGCGAACTATGCGAGATGTTGAGCCGTCATTTGCCTTTATATATCAACACCCATTTCAATCATCCCCTGGAGGTCACTCCTGACTCCAGAGATGCCTGCTGGGCACTTGCCCGCTGTGGAATCAACCTTGGCAACCAGGCTGTGCTGCTAAAAGGCATTAATAATCATCCCCTGCTTATGAGAAGCTTAAACCAGGAACTGTTAAAGATCATGGTAAGGCCATATTATATCTTCCATGCGAAGGGGGTTAGGGGAACCAGGCATTTCAGGACCAGGGTAGAAGAAGGAATTGAAATCATGGAACAATTAAGGGGTTTTACTTCAGGATTGGCCATTCCTACTTTCATAGTTAACGCCCCCAAGGGGTACGGTAAAACGCCCATGCTGGCCGAGTACCTTGTCTCTATGGGGGCAAACAAGCTGCTTATCAGAACGTGGGAAAAGAGGATCCTGGAATACGAGAATGATGAAGATATTTAAAAGCTTTATACGGTAAACGGCTAAAAGGAGCCATGAGTGCAACTGCTCATGGTTTCAATATGTAATGGATGAAAATGACCGGGTTTAGCTCCCGCTATTGTTCCGCAGACTCAGCATTTTGCTATGGCGGAGCGACTTGTGCAGCGAAGCTAAAAGCTCACGTTGAAGCGAAGGTTGGGGATGGCCCTGCCGGCATGGAAGCCGGCAGCCAGGAGGTGAGTAGGATGCGAACTCTCCTGGGAAGGTCATCGGAAGCCTGAGCTAAAACGTAGAGCTTTCAGAGCGGAACTCGGAGCTCCGCCATAGCAAAAGCTGCGTACTAAATATTGTGGAAAGGAGATACTGGTACTGTGCTGCAGCATCAGATCCTCAAAGCAAAGTATTATCACGGACTGAATTTAATTCCTTCTCTTGGTCCTGTAAAAACTCGAAAATTGATCCAGCATTTCGGCCTTCCGGAGCGGGTGTGGAAGGCAATGCCGGATGAACTAGCCGAAATAGAAGGTTTTGGCAGGGCCCTGGCGGAAAGAATTGTCCAGGAACGAAGTAAAATAGATCTGGACAAAACCTGGGATGATATTGTAAAAAAAGGGTACTCCTGTGTGACCTGGGAAGATGCAGATTATCCTTTGCTTTTGCAGGAGATTTATGATCCTCCACCTATTCTTTATTTTTGCGGAGATATTAAGGTCACGAACAGCTATTGCCTGGCTATCGTCGGCAGCCGGCGCCATAGCCTTTACGGGAAAGAAATAGCTTATAAATTTGCTTCGAAATTGTCAAACTATGGTTTACCGGTTGTTAGCGGTATGGCGCGGGGAATTGATACCTGGGCCCATAAAGGGGTTCTGGATGCCGGAGGCAAAACCGTGGCTGTTTTGGGGTGCGGCCTGGATATTTGTTATCCTCCTGAAAACAGGGCTGTTAAGGAAAAGATCCAGGTTTCCGGAGTTGTTATCAGCGAATTTCCTCCCGGGAGCCAGCCGTTGTCACAAAATTTCCCCCGCAGAAATCGTATTATAAGTGGCCTTTCTCAGGGAACAATAGTCGTTGAAGCAGGGGAAAAGAGCGGTGCCCTGATTACAGCGGATTTTGCCCTGGAACAAGGAAGGGAAGTTTTTGCTGTTCCCGGTAGTATCGCCAGCCCTTACAGCAGGGGCTGTCATAAGTTGCTAAAAGAAGGAGCAAAGCTGGTGGAAAAGGTAGAAGATATTTTAGAAGAGATATCGCTTCCTTCTCTTACCAAAGATTCCTTTTCTCCGGTGCAAAAGGATGATGCCAAACGTATTCTAAGCAGCGGGAGCGGCTTAGAGAAACAACAGCAGCTTGAACCGGACGAAAGAACATTGCTGGAATTTATTCCTTATGAACCTCTTACGCTGGAAGATATCGTTTGTCTAAGCAAAATACCCCTTTCTCTTGTTAATGCTCTGCTGCTGGAGTTAGAATTGAAAGGGGTGATCAGGCAGCTGCCGGGGAAATATTTTGTAAGGAACTAAGCAAAGGAGGTATTCAGATGTACCTGGTAATAGTAGAATCTCCAGCCAAAGCCAGAACTATCGGCAAGTTTTTAGGTAGACAGTTTAAAGTAAAAGCTTCTATCGGTCACCTGGTAGACTTGCCGAAAAGCCAGCTGGGAATAGATTTAGATAACAGCTTCGAACCCAAGTATATTACAATAAGAGGTAAAGGCAAAATTTTAAAGGAATTGAAAGAAGCCGGTAAAAAAGCAACACAAGTCTTTCTGGCTACCGACCCTGACAGGGAAGGAGAAGCTATAAGCTGGCATTTAAGCAATTCCCTGGGTATTAATGAAAATGTACCTTGCAGGGTAGAATTTCATGAAATTACCAAAACAGCTATTAAAAATGCCTTTTCCAGGCCGCGGCCGCTTGATATTAATAGAATTGAAGCCCAGCAGGCAAGACGCATTTTAGATAGAATGGTAGGGTATATGATTAGCCCCCTGCTCTGGGAAAAAATACGTAAAGGCCTCAGCGCGGGAAGGGTGCAATCTGTAGCGGTACGCCTGATTTGCGACCGGGAAAAAGAAATCGAATCTTTTTTCCCGGAGGAATACTGGACCATAGAGGGAAATTTTAAAGAACTGGAGGAAGGGAATGTTTTTACAGCAAGGTTTTATGGTAAGGCCGGTGAGAAAATAAATCTTGCCGGGGAGGAAGAGGTTAATGCCGTTTTACAGCGATTAAGTGGCATAAATTATGAGATCCTGAAAGTCCAGTTTCAGGAAAGAAGGCGTAACCCGGCACCCCCTTTTACTACTAGTACCTTGCAGCAGGAAGCCTCCAGAAAACTGGGTTTTACTACAAAGAAAACGATGATTACGGCACAACAGCTTTATGAAGGAATCGAAGTGGGACAAAAGGGAGAGCCCGTCGGTTTAATTACTTACATGCGTACCGATGCCACATTCATTTCCCCGCTGGCCCAGGAAGAGGCCAGAAAGTATATTAACAGGGTGTTTGGAGGGGAATACCTGCCGGAAAAACCCAGGATCTTTACAGCCAGAAAAGGCGCCCAGGAGGCTCATGAAGCCATTCGCCCCACTTCAGTCTTAAGAGGACCGGATGAAATTAAGGTTTTTTTAAGCAGGGATCAGTACAAACTTTATAAATTGATCTGGGACCGTTTTCTGGCCAGTCAAATGGAAGCTGCTTTATTAGAAGGGGTAAAAGTTGATATCGGGGCAGGGGAGTTTATATTTAAAGCCAGTGGTTCCAGTATTAAATTCCCGGGGTTTATGGTTATTTATATTGAGGGAGAAGATGAGGAAAAAGAAAAAGAAAACCAGCTTCCTTCCTTAACGAAAGGTCAAAAACTGGAACTTTTGTCTCTAAATCCAAACCAGCATTTTACCCAGCCCCCACCGCGTTTTACAGAGGCCTCCCTGGTTAAAACCATGGAAAACAGGGGGATAGGGAGACCAAGCACATATTCTCCTACTATTGAAACCATCCTGAGCAGGGGTTATGTGATAAAGCAGGAAAAGGTTTTGAAACCGACCGAACTCGGCTTTATTGTTGTAGACCTGTTGAAAAATTTTTTCCCGGAAATAATCGATGTGGACTTTACAGCCCAACTGGAGGATCAACTGGATAAGGTAGAATCTGGAGAAACTTCCCGCTTAAGGGTATTGAGTGAGTTCTTTACTTCCTTTAAAGATCGTTTAAATGTAGCCAAAGAAGAAATGGAAAAGATTGAACTCCAAGACGAGGAAACAGAAGAAATTTGCCCTCTCTGCAGGAAAATACTGGTTAAAAAACACGGGCGCTTTGGAAAATTTCTTGCTTGCCCCGGTTTCCCCGGGTGCCGTTATACCATGCAGGTGAAAATAAATACTGGTGTAAAATGTCCCCTTTGCGAGGGAGATGTAATTGAGCGCAGGAGCAGAAAAGGGAAAAAATTTTATGGTTGTAGCAACTATCCCGGCTGCAAATTTGTTTCCTGGGATAAACCCCTGGATAAAAAATGCCCGGAATGCGGTTATTTTTTAGTTGAAAAAAGTTTTCGCGGTTTAAGTACAGGCTTCCGCTGCGGCAACAAGGAATGCGGCTACCAGGAGAAAAAGCCGGCAAAAAGCGAAAGCAGAAAATAGTTCGGGGGGTGCTTTATTAAAGAGGAAGTGGTAGTGATCGGTGCAGGGTTGGCCGGGGAGCTGCTGGCCAGGAGGAGCCTTGAGATATTGTCGAGTTTTCGAAAAAAATTCCACGAGTTGCTTGCATAATATGTATGATTATGCTAATATTGAAACAAAGGTTAAAATTATGGATAATAATTTAAAGAATTTCCTACAATCATTGAAAATAGAAAAAAATTCTGCTGTACTGACTGCCAGGGGGTATGAAAAGGATATTTGGCAATTTTTACGCTTCCTTGATAGTAATGGTTTAGAACTGCCGGAATTAAGTTATTTAACTTTACGACAGTACCTGGCTCTCCTCAAGGAACAAAAATATGCCCGCAGTTCTATAGCCAGGAAAATGTCCGCAATCAGGGGTTTTCTTAAGTTTTTAAAAAGAGAGGGTATACTCTGTAATAATACCTGGGAGATCGTTTCTACTCCGAAAAAGGAGAAAAGGCTTCCCAAGTTTCTTTATGTAGACGAGGTTTTGGAACTCCTGGACACTCCCCCGAAAGGATCGGTTTTGGGATGCAGAGACAGGGCTATTTTAGAAGTTCTTTATGGTACAGGTATAAGGGTTGGTGAACTGGTTGCTTTAACATTATCCTCAGTGGATATGGAAGAAGGATATATAAAAGTTAAAGGAAAAGGATCCAAGGAAAGGATAGTTCCTGTTGGAAAATATGCCCTGCAAGCCGTGGCCGTATATTTGAAGAAGAGCCGACCCATACTGGAGGCACGTCAAAAAGCTAAAGAAAAAAGCTCGGCGTTATTCCTTAACAGGTTCGGTCAGGACTTAACGGATAGAAGCGTAAGACGCCTGGTACAAAAATACGGGCTTAAAGTAAGCAATAAAAGCAACTTGAGTCCCCATGTCCTGCGCCATTCTTTCGCCAGCCACCTTTTAAATGCCGGTGCTGATCTGAGGGTAGTGCAGGAAATTTTGGGACATGTTTCCGTATCAACAACGCAAATTTATACTCATATAACCAGGGAAGAGCTAAAGAGAACCTATTTAAAAACACATCCGAGGGCATAAAAAAAATTGTAACTACTCAGGAGACAGGAGTCAGGAGTCAGAATAAGGTCAAATGTCGAAAGTCAAAAGTCAAAGGTCTTTTTAGATGACTTTTGACCTTGGACTTTAGACTGAATAGTTACCTTCTCTTGCAAGAGGTTAGTAAATTGCTGGAAGCATATTCTCGGGGCATTCTGAATTCTGACTACTGAATTCTGAATACCTGAATTATTGTAATTAAAAGGGAGAAAATTCATTTGTTTAACTCCACTACGATTCTGGCAGTTAAAAAGGGTGACAAAGTGGCTATTGCCGGAGATGGACAGGTCACTTTTCAGGGCAATATTATTATAAAACAACAAGCCCGGAAAGTTAGAAAACTTTATAATGGAAATGTTATTGCGGGCTTTGCAGGATCTGTGGCCGATGCCCTGACCCTATTTGAAAAATTTGAGAAACAACTGGAAAATTATCACGGAAATTTACGCAGAGCAGCTGTGGAACTGGCCAAAGAATGGAGGACCGATCGCTATTTAAGAAAATTGGAAGCATTATTGATCGTAGCCGCTAAAGAAGGCCTGCTTCTCATTTCAGGAACTGGTGAAGTTATCGAACCTGATGACGGAATAGCCGCTATAGGATCAGGCGGTGGTTTTGCTCTGGCCGCGGCCAGGGCTCTTGTAAGGAATACGGGTTTAGCTGCGGGGGAGATAGCCCGTAATGCCCTTTTAATCGCCTCAGAAATTTGTGTCTTTACCAATGATAATATTCTTGTAGAGGAAATCTGACAATGTAATTGTTGTTATGGAAAGATTAAAGGTTCTCTTTATAGCTGGAGTTATCTGGAGGTGTTTTTTTTAAATAAATGTTCGATCTTGAAGCTGAATTGACGCCAAAAGAAATTGTAAAAGAACTGGATAAATATATTATCGGCCAGGGAGAGGCAAAAAAATGTGTGGCTGTGGCCCTGCGTAATAGATACAGACGGAGAAAATTAAAAGAAAAGATTAAAGAGGAAATTATTCCCAAAAATATTATTATGATCGGTCCTACAGGTGTGGGGAAAACTGAAATTGCCAGAAGGTTGGCACGCCTGGTTAATGCTCCTTTTATAAAGGTAGAAGCTACAAAATTTACCGAAGTAGGATATGTAGGCAGAGATGTAGATTCTATTGTCAGGGATTTAATAGAGATATCAGTAAGAATTGTTAAAACAGAAAAAATGAAAAACGTGGAGGTTAAAGCTTCTGAACTGGCCGAAGAAAGGCTTTTAGATTTATTTGCTCCTTTACCTAAAAGACAGAAAGCCGGAACTAACCCCTTAAGCCTGTTATTCCAGACCTCGAGAGGGATGGGGCCTTTTCCCCAGGACAAAGATCCGGAAGAATCCCACGAAAATTGGACAAATACTCTGGAAGAACGAAAGATTATCCTGCAGAAGATTAAAAGAGGGGAATTAGAAGAAGAAATGGTTGAAATGGAAGTAGAAGAGCGCTCTCCACAGATGATGGGGGTATTTTCCGGACTTGGCATGGAGGAAATGGGTGTAAATTTCCAGGATATTTTCGGTAGTATTTTGCCTGCAAAAAAGAAAAAGAAAAGGCTTCCCCTAAAGCAGGCACGAAGGATCCTGCAGCAAGAAGAGGGAGAGAAGCTTATTGATATGGATGAAGTTATCAATGAAGCTATTGATAGAGCAGAACAGTCAGGGATAGTTTTTTTAGACGAGATAGACAAGATTGCCGGGAAAGAAACTTCTCATGCCGGACCCGATGTATCCAGAGAAGGGGTTCAGAGGGATATTCTACCCATAGTGGAAGGCTCAACAGTAATGACGAAGTATGGTCCTGTTAAAACGGATTATATGCTGTTTATTGCTGCGGGAGCATTTCATTTTACAAAACCCTCAGATCTTATTCCGGAATTACAGGGAAGGTTTCCGATCAGGGTTGAACTACAAAGTTTATCTAATGATGATTTTAAAAAAATTTTAACCGAACCTGAAAATGCTCTAATCAAACAATATTCAGCTCTACTGACAACAGAGGGGGTGACGATCGAGTTTACTGATGATGGCATTGAACAAATCGCTGATCTAGCCTGTTCCTTGAACGATGAACTGGAAAACATTGGTGCCAGACGCCTGCATACCATCATGGAAAAGTTGTTGGAAGATATCTCTTACGAAGGTCCGGACTTGAGAGGACAAAAATTTGTGATAAATAGTGAATATGTTAAGAATAAATTAAAAGATATTGTTAAAAATAAAGATTTAAGTAGATATATTTTATAATTTCAGAATTACTTTTATAAAGGATTTAGTACAAAATCCCGTTTAAGCCGGGCTCTTTAATGATAAACCAATTAAATTGAAAGAGGTGGTTAGTTTGATAACTTCTCCTTTATTAGAAAAAACACGCCGTATCAATAAAATTCTCCAAAAAACGGCTGGGCAAAGGGTTGATTTTTCTGAGGTGGCTGAGGTTTTAAAAAATGTTATTCATGCCAATGTTTATCTTGTTGATCGGGAAGGCAGAATTTTAGGGTATGCTATAGTTGACGAGTTTGAATGTGAAATAATGATTAGCCAGGTGATTAAGGCCGGTGAATTTCCCGAACGTTACAACGATTTCTTACTGCGCGATGATGAAACGAGGGTAAATTTACCGCAAAAAACCAACGACTGTGTTTTTGTGGATGCAGAAAACTGTCTCTTTACCAATAAG
>JAGVAS010000115.1 GCA_020060185.1 Desulfovibrio sp.
CATCTAAAATGCGATGATAAGGCGTTTTAACCGATTAATGCTGACATATTTTAGTAAATTCTTTACCATTTTTTTGAGATAAATCGGAAACTACTGCTAAAAAGTTTTTTACCAAGGCGTCCCTAAAACGTTACTAAAAATAAGGATAAAAAAACTCCGGGCTGGTTTCAAGGCAGCCCGGGGTTTTAAATCTACCCAAGGTTTTTATAAATTGCTTTTTTCCGGAAAAAAAATTTAGCTCCTCATATTAAATAACCGCTGCCTGGTTATGTAATTCCCCGATTCCTTCAATTTTTACGGTAAAGATATCCCCTGCTTTAAGCGGGCCAATACCGCAAGATTTTCCTGCTTAAAAGAAAAAACCTGCTGTCTCTCCTGCAGGTTTTTGTTTTTTTCGGGCGTCAACCAGAAAAATCTTCTATTTAACAGCGGGCAGGTATAAGTTAAGTTCGCCGCCGTTATGGACCGTTTCCATACCCAGGAAGCAGTACGCCGGTAGTTTAACCGTTTTTTGCTGCCCGTTCTCCTCCAGGAGAAAATCGTGGTAAGTCAAAACAACTTCCTGGAAAGAAAAATCTAACCTTTGCGAAGGTGCATACCACTTAAGGCTATCAGCCTGTTTAAAAGCTTCAGCCGGTGACAGGAGGGGATAAAAACCGGGCTGGACAGCTTCTCCTTCTTCCTTATAATAATAGGAGAGGATACCCGTACCGTCCTGGTAATGTAAAACCAGAGTCAGCACGTTGCCTGCACTTTTCTGGGGCCTGTAGAAGACCTCTGCAAAAAGCCCTTTTTGGGTCTCCTGAAGATTAGTCTCTAAATAGTCGTCTTCCCTGACAATAAAGCCGTTATTGGAAAGAATTTCCCCGGCCCAGGCTTCTGTACCGAATATCCTGTCTTCGCTGGGAACAGTTGAAGCAACAATTTTCCTGGGTTTCCAGGAATAGCTTACATTTTCCGCCGGCACAGCAGCATCTTTTTCTACCTTGTAATAAACAGGAGGCAGGTTTATTTGCCCGGCCAGCCTGAAGCTTTTTTGGTTCTTCCAGGCTTCAAATTCAGGGTCATCCTTAAGGGGTTGCTCTTCTGTAGCGACAGGTTCGGTAGGATCTTTATTTTCCGGGGGTTTGTCTCCCGCTCCCGGGGTGGTCGTTCTCTCAGAAACGGTTTCTGTTAAGGTGCCGGTACTTTCCCCGGAAGGCTTTTCTACAGGGTCTTGGTCCACAGGTGGGATGTACTGCTCCGTTTCCACGTCTTCAGGATTCTGGACGATTATTATCTCGGGAGGGTTCTCAGGAGAAGTGATCTCCGGGGAGTAGGGCTTAACCTGCCCCTGGTGATAAAAAACAGCCAGGGAAATAATCACAAGTACAGCGGCTGCCGCTGTAAACAGGGGACGTGCCAGAAGTACCTTTCCACTGTATTTATACCCTTTATTTATAAAATGAAGCACTTTATTTTCCTTACAAACGTAATTTTCTTCAAACAGGGCCTTCTCCATCAACCGCTCTTTGAGCTCGGCCTGGAAAGAAGAAGAGGACTGGGTTCTGGGCATATCCCAGAGTAAAGAGGCAACTTTTTTAAGCTCTTGAATTTCTTCCGGTGAAGAGCAGAGTTCTTCCACAGACTTATCCCATTCAAACTGCCTCATGATAATCCCCTCCTTCCAATTTTTTGCGCAAGTTTTTGAGACCTCTGAACAAAAGCGCTTTTACAGCACCCTCATTTTTATTTAATACCAGGGCTATTTCCTTGATTTTTAGTTCTTCCTGAAAACGCAGCAGCAGGGCATCTTGCTGATCAGAACTGAGAGTTTTTATCGCTTTCAGCAACTCTTCCTTCGTAACCTCATAAAGGACTTTTTCCTCAGGATTATTGACCACGGGTGCTGTCAAATCACTTTTACTTTCATCCAGCGATAAAGGCTCCTGCCTGCGAAATTGATCAATAACCTGGTTCCGGGCAATTGTATAAAGCCAGCAGGCAAAAGAGCGGTCCTGCCACTTAAATTTTTTAATATTCGCCAGAGCCTTATAGAAAGTCTCCGCCACCAGGTCTTCAGCCAGCTGCGGATTTTGTACCCTGTGATAAATATAACTATAAATTTTGGGAAAGTAATAATCATAAAGTGGAGCAAAAGAACCGGGATTATTTTGTGCCCTGGAGATTATCTCTTGCTCCTTTTCATCCATTAACAACTGGATCTCCCCTTAAAGGACTTTAAGTACTTTATCACACAATAAAGTACACCTCCTTTACCCCGGAGCTTACCGCTCTTCAGCAAGAAAACAACCTGGCAAGAGCTGGGTTACCACCCTTTTGAGAGAAAAGCTCACGAGGGTTTTGGGGTGTACCCTAGAATTTCATCCTAAACAATTCTACTCCCGCCATCCTATTTCCTGCTCACCGCAACAAAACCACATTCTGTCTTTACTGGTTTTGCCTGGAAGGGCCTTCTGAAAGATCCAGAAATTCCCTCTATTGAACATTAATCCTCTCTTCATTAGTTATAACGAACTTTGTTGAAAAAGGTTACTGTTTAGAAAAAACATTTTTCATAATAACCGCCACGACCCTGCGGGTCACAACAATGGACAAAAATACTGCCATGGAGTTAGTAAAAATTAACCTTCTCTGTTCCCGCCCCTCCAATGGGGGACAGCGATACAGGTAGAGTGAATTGTTTGGGTAGCTAAAAGCTCCTGGTGAAGCGAAGGCTGAAGGCGGCCCGGATGGCACGGAGGCCAGCCGCCGAAGGCAACCATGGAAGGGAGCTCTGAAGGAGAGGCCAGCCGGAAGCCTGAGATGAACGATGGAGCTTTCCACGAAAACACCTGAACGATACCTGCACGCTGACACACATTTTTATACTAAATATTGCTCCAAAAGGGAAAGCATTCCCCTGACCCCCGCTTCTTCTCCCAGGGCGGCAGGAACAACAGATACCATTTCCCCCGAAGGCGGGATGGCAGTTTCTTTTAAATAGCGGCGTACCGGAGCAAAGAAGATCTCTCCCGTACGGGCCATGCCCCCTCCCATGGTAATAATTTCCGGGTTTAAAATATTAACGACAAAAGCAAGGGCCAGCCCGAGAAAATAAGCAGCTTTCTCGATAATTCCCGCTGCCTCCTCGTCTCCATTCTTCGCCGCCTCAAAAACATGGCCGGCTGTCAGCTCTTCACTTCTTCCTGCAATTTTTCGCAAAACTGTCCCGCCTCCTGCCTGCAGGAGCAGTTGTCCTTCCCTGGCGATAGCCGATCCCGAGGAAAGGCTCTCCAGGCAGCCGCACCTGCCGCAACCGCAGGGGGGTCCTTGGGGTAAAACGATGATATGGCCTATTTCTCCGGCGAAACCGCCGCTTCCCCGGTAAATCCGGCCCTCCGTAATAATTCCGCCGCCGATACCCGTTCCCAGGGTTATATTAACCATGTTTCTTTTCCCTTTTCCTGCACCAAAGAGATATTCACCATAAGCGGCAGCACTGGCATCATTTTCCACCAGCACCGGCACCTTTAATCGTTTTTTCAACTCCTGCTCCAGCGGAAATCCTTCCCATCCCGGAAGATTCGGTGAACTGACGATGGTTCTGGAGCGGGTATCAAAAAAACCGGCCACGCATATACCTATACCGTCCAGTTCATGCAGGGAAACACCTCCTTCGGAAAGGACTTCTTCAATACTGCCGATGAGATGGCGGATAACGTTATTCAAGCCATCTGCCGCCCTGGTGGGGAATTTCCTGCTGCCGATTATTTTCCCCCCCTCTTCTGCCAGGGTTACAAGTATCTTGGTTCCTCCCAGGTCAACGCCTACTCTATAACTCATTTTTCACCTCTTGTGTAAATCAGGTTTGGTCCTTTAAAAAAAGTTAGGGCCAAAAGCTCAAAAGCAAAGTTGAGACCATAATGTTATTTTCTCCATTATACAGCATATTTTTTCTTTAGCTTACCTCGCCGGAAAAAGCGGTATAAATTTCTGCGGTTCTCCTGGCAACAGCACTCCACCGGTAGTCTTCCCGGGCTTTTTCCTTTCCTCTTTCCCGGAATTTTTCTTTCAGTCTTTCATTTTGGAGAAGTTTCAAGATACAGCCGGCCAGTGCCCGGGAATTACCCGGAGGAAATTTTAAACCTTCCCCGCAACCGATGATTTCTCCCAGGCCGCCGCTATCTGCTACAATGACAGGAGCACCGGCAGCCATTGCCTCCAGGGCCACGATGCCAAAAGGCTCGTAAAGGCTGGGAAAAACAGCAACCTCGGCCATACGGTAATAATAATTACGCAGTTCATCGTCAATAAATCCCGCAAAAAAAACCTTATCCTGCAATCCGGCAGCAATGACCATCTTTTGAAGGAAAGTCTTCTGCGGCCCCGTCCCCGCCACAATAAAGCATACTTCCGGAAAGTGTTTTACCACCAGGGAAGCCGCTTCTATTAAAAGGTGGACCCCTTTTTCGTAAACCAGCCTCCCGACAAAAAAAATAATTTTCTTTCCTGCCGACATGTAATTTTCTTCCGGCACCCGGTATTGCTGTAAATCCTCCAGGTTAACACCGTTAGGCAGAATTTCCACCTTTTGTTCAGGAACAGAGAGCGCCTTTATAATTTCCTCTTTCATATACCTGCTGCAACAGATAACAAGGTCAGCTTTTAAGGCAAGATCTTTTTCCAGATTGTGGATCTGGTGGTGCAACTCCGTAAAAAGTCCCCTGCGCCTCCCCCATTCCGTGGAATGAATGGTTACCACCAGCGGCAGCCCGAACTCTTCCTGCAGGGCTGTGGCACAAGGGCCTACCAGCCAATCATGGGCATGGATAACTGCTGGAAACGGGCGCGGCCAGCTTTTTAAAAGAGCCGCCCCTTCCCGGTACAAAGAAGCGTTTAGGGAAGCCACCCATTCCAGCAAGCCCTGATTCTCCTCACTCCCGGTTAGGGGAGAAACCCGAAAAATTGTAACCCCCTGGCAGTTCTCCTCCCGGGAAAATCCCTCCTTAAAAGGCATGGTTACTACAAACGGTTGAATCCCTTCTGCCGCCAGCGCCTGGCTCAAACCGGCAACATGCCTGGCCAGCCCCCCGATAATTCTTGGAGGAAACTCCCAGGTTAAGAACAGAACTCTTTGTTTATTTTGTTGTTCCAGCTTCATAAAAGCAAGTTTAGTATCTCCCCCTGCCGGTAACCTTCCCAGCAAGGAATCTTCCCTCTCACATTCCTCCAGTTTTTCCTCCGCATAATTTCCTTCGCTGTACATGTCACAAAGAAGGTTAAAACGGTCCATATGCTTCTGAAAACGGTGCAGCGCCACATCTTCGGTCTTTTGCCAGGACAACATGAAGGCCCAGTCACTGCTCTGGGCCAGAAAAAGCTCTTTTAAAGCCTGACCCAGGACCCTTTCCTCTGCCTTTATGGCTGCCGAAGCATTTTTTTCTCCTGTTTTTTCCCGGGTCAAAACATATAGTTCCAGGTATCTATCCAGTAACTTTAAAAGAGGGTGATCTTTTCCGTCATTGCTGTAACCATAATAGTCCCTGCAAAGCCCGGTAATCCTTTTTTCCGCCCCGTGAAGAACGGGATAGAAAAAATCGTTTTTTTTATTGAGCCACACCTCGTTACAGCCACCCTGTCCCCAGCTTGACAAATGCAAATTTGCATCCCACCCGGGGGGGTATTCTTTTAAGTACTCCTGGGGTGTAACCATGGTGATCTCATCCTGGTTATTCAGCAGGCGTATAAGGCGATCCAGCCAGAGAGGGCCTTCAAACCACCAGTGACCGAATAGTTCCGCATCGAACGGTGTTGCCACAACCGGAGGGCAGCCTGAAGGCGGGTTTATATCCAGCTGCTGCTGTAAAACACTTAAAAAATGCCGGGCATGTTCCCCGACCCTCTCCCGCGCTGCCTCGGGACGATAGCTTTGCTTAAAGGACCCCCGGTTGGTAATGCGGTAGTATTTAATACCCGACGGTAAGGCCTGGCCATAAGGGATGAAAGGTGCCAGTTTATCTGCCGAAAGGTCAAAGCCTATGTCCCGGTAATATTCACGGTAGAAGGGATCTCCGGGATAACCGTCAAGGGAATTCCAAACCTGGCTGGAAGCCTTCAGATCCCTGAGAAAAACACTGATGCCCGCGCTTGGGGACTTTACAGGGAAATAGCTCTTACCTTGCCATTCCAGGTCAGTTTTTAAAAAACCCTGGGAGTCGAGAAAGATGCAGTTGATTCCCTCACCTGCCAGCAGGCTATCCAGGCCAGGGGTAAAACCACACTCCGGCAGCCAGAAACTTTTTGGGGAAATATCAAAAAGGGCTTTAAAGTATTTCCTGGCCGCCCTTATTTGCGCTATCTTCAGTGTATCCTCCTTTATAAGCGGAAGGTAGGCATGAGTCGCTGCGCAGGTTATCAATTCCAGCTTATCCGTTTCCCCCAGGCGCTTTAAAGGGGAAATTAAATCAC
Source organism: Desulfovibrio sp. (assembly GCA_020060185.1). GTDB lineage: Bacteria > Bacillota > Dethiobacteria > DTU022 > UBA8154 > UBA9862. Next base: position 6,451 of record JAGVAS010000115.1, read on the forward strand.
ATTTTAAGGCTATGTACTGCTCCTTCCTGGCAATGTACCTGTCCCTGTAAAAATGGGCCAGGGGATAAAATTCCGGAGATTCTTTTCGTGTTCTTTCCACCTCTCTTTCGGCCAGCTCGACCAGATCACGGAGGTAAACGAGATAACGCTCCTGCATCCTCTGGTCAGTCAACATGGAAAGCAAGGAAGGCGAAAGGGAAAGGGTGAGCCGGAAATCCAGCCCGTCCCGGACCCAGCCCTCCATAATCTCCAACAGGGGGAGGTACGAATCTGTAAGGGCCTCATAAAACCACCTTTCCTCCAGGTAATACCCGGGTTTTTCATAAAAACCATAGGGCATGTGGGCATGCAGTAGCAGAAGAAAACATTTATCGCTCATTTTTTTACCCCCTTTCCCTTCCCCTTTAAGAAAAGTTGTATTCTTCCGGATTTATATCCTCTTTTTCCTGTGGCATGTAAGCCCTTTTTTTATTTAAGAGTGCACAGCCGGCAGGAATTCCTAGAGCTTCGCTTTGCAAAAAAACAATGAACTTTTTCTTCCAGTAGAATCCCAGTGAGACCTGGTAATCATAACCTTCCTCCAGTTCCTGAAAATAGCAGCATCCTTTTCTTTTTACATTGTCAAGCTGCAAAAAAACTTCCTTGTGATGGCTGTTTATTTTGTAAAGACAGGCTGTCAGTTTTATACTGGAACCTATCCCCAGGGTCTTGCGGAAAATATTTATGTAACGGCAGGAAAGCTGCCAGTAGGCAAAAAGGGTATAAGGAGCCTGTACCATAAGTTCCAGGGTATTTTCTTCACTAATTCTTTTTACCGGAATCATAACATTTCTCCTCTTTCGAATTATGGGGACACTATACTTAATTTCGAGGTTTTCAATTTTCTTTTTTCCCGGGGACCTTTTGGACCGTTCTTTCTGACTGTAAATCCCACCCATATATTTACTAATACCAGTAAGTTGCCCCAAATTTAATTTAGTAAGGTGTCCCTATAATTCCATGTCCCTATAATTCCAAGGGAGTTACTTCAGCACAGCTACTTCCTTCAAATTGCGATAACGCTCCTGGTGGTCCAAACCGTAACCCACCACATAAACGTCGGGCATTTCAAAACCCCTGTAATCCACCGGAACATCTACGATACGCCTCGCCGGCATGTCAAGGAAAGCACAGACCCGGAGGCTCAGCGGGTTCCTCGTCCGTAAGTTTTTAAGAAGATAATTCAGCGTCAAGCCGGTGTCCACAATATCCTCTACCAGTAAAACATTCTTGCGGGCAATGTTGGTATCAAGGTCTTTAGTGATGCGGACAATGCCAAGGGGGTCGGTTTTCCCGGCGTAACTGGAAATCCCGATAAAGTCCAGGATAAAAGGAATGGAAAGACGACGGCTTAAATCCACAGCAAAGTACACGCTTCCTCTTAAAACAGCTACTAGGACCAGTTCTCCTGATCCGGCATAATCCCGCGATATCAATTGTCCCAGGGAGGAGACTTTACTGAAAATTTGTTCTTCGGTAAGTAAAACCTCCAGGTTCTGCTCTCCATTCATTTTCCAAGGTTCTCCCCTTTTTTCTTTAATTTTCTGATTCTCGCTTTTTACTCAATCCCGTATTTTAGTAACAAACCCCTGTAATCACGAGCGTATATTATTTTTATATATACATCGGGGTAAAGTTCCTTTAGACGCCTGATTTTTTTGTTTTTTTTCCAAACAAGCTTTTGTTTTTGTGTAGTAAGTTCTACATAAAGATCCTGCTCGGGAAGATAAAAGTCCGGGGAAAATGCTTCGGTAATATTACCCTCGCTGTCCCATTCCAGGGGAAATGTTTTGGGCTCATACAACCATTTTATCTGGTAAAAGTCCAGCATCTTGGCAAATTCCTCTTCACTGGAATGAGCAAAAGGAGGGGAACTGCCTGTGGTATCCAGAACCTTATTGGGGATATTCTCTCTTAGAAGCTGTTCTTCTACATCTTTTAAAGAAACTATATCTGTACTTTCCTGCAACAGGGACGCCTCTACAATCAGGGCCGTTGCCTCTTCAAGCCCAACAATCCCGGTATTGATAACCAGGTGATAGAGGTCCAGATCAAACCACTCATAGCCGAACACGTGCCTTAAATACTCTTCACGGTCGCGGTCCTGTTCTGAAATTAAACGTGCCGCCGCCGCTTCGTCAAGGTTATAGAGCTTTTGGACCCGCTGCAGACGGTTTTTTAAGGGGGCAATTATTTTTACATGAAGTGCTGGAGGAAAATCTTTAAACAGGATTTGCCCTCCCCGCCCCAGAATAACCAGGTTCTCCCTTATAGCCAGATCGAAAAAAAAATCATGCAAGGCATCCAGATAGTGCAGGTAGTTTGTTTCAAAAACCTCATCATTTTCATTTTCATTTTCCGGGAACCTTATTTTCCTCTCATCAAAAAGGGTAAACACCGGCTCCGAAATACCATACTGGTGCAATTTTTCACTTATCATCTTCTTGTTGACCAGCAAAAAATTTAATTTTTGGGCAACCATTTGAGCAATTATTTCTCCCGCGCTTCCAAACTGGCGGGAAATTGTAATAACGGCCATGGAGACCTCCCTGTCAACCCCCTGCTTTTATAATATTATAACCGGAGGATTTATTTTGCATATTATAACAAAATTATACCATATCAGTATAAAAAAAATAATTTGCCGTAAATAAATTAATAAATTTATTTTAAATATTTTTATAAAAACCTATTGACAAGAATATCAAAAAGGTTTAGAATGTTATTAACAGGTCCCGAGAGGTCCTAAGGTACCCTATGGAAAGCTTCCTTTAGATGCAGCCGGGAGCTCCGCCGAAAAGGGCGAAAGCTATGAGTAGCGGGAAAACCGCCTCGAGGCAGAAACCCTAAGGAGAGGAAGGTTGAGGAGTTAGTCTCGAAATTAAGGGACAATTAAAGGCGGGTGAGTTTTACCTGGCCGAGTAAGGGTCCGGAAAGTAGAGGCTAATAAAAAGTAAGTTCCGGGGGAAACCGATAAAGGTCTGTTGGGGCCTGTTAGTTTTTTGCCCTTTTTATTTTTAAAAATCTTTCCAGATAGGAGACATCTGCTCTTTTACCTCCAGAAAAAAGTCCTCAATATCAGAAACAACCAGTTTTTTTCCTTTTTGAATAATACCCTGGCATTTCATCAGATCAATCGACTCGATATTATATCTAAAATAAATTTGCTTCTGATAACGTAAAGCAAGAAGTTGCGCATCAAGAGGTTCTTCTTCAATAAATTTCCTAAAAGCAAAAAATATTTTTTCCAAAGTAGCTTCATCTTTTCCCAGGATAAAAGATAATTCTTGGCAAAGCTTCCTGACTAGAACGATATTTGCAAGGGATTTTCGGAGTAACGGTAACAGCTCCGGGTGTTTTTCGTAGATATATAGCTCTATACCCATTTCTATGAAATTATGGGCTTTCCACCAGCCGTCACCAGAGGAAATATAACATGCATCCACCACACTTTTAACCAGCGGTCTGGCCTTTTCAAAGCAATAACCTTTCTCAAAATTTCTATATTTTTCATCACTGTAGTAATCCAGCCCTTTTGGATCAATTCCATGACTGATAACCCCGAGCGAAAAATTAATTAAACTTTTATTTTTTTCCCGTAGGTGCCTCCATAGTTCCAAACCCAGTGTATGGCTCCTGTTCCAGTCTATACCAATAAGAATAGTCATATCGGGGAAAATACTCCCCAGTATAATCTTATCATCTAGCGGGCCCAGTACCTTCTCGGCAAAATAAAGATGTGTTAAGGGATACATTTAAACACCTGCTTATTTCTACATTATAATTACCAGGACCAGGCCTCGCCGGCAAAAACAAAACAAAAAAATAGAATCATAATCTAATTCTATTCAAAATCAACATTATCGACTACCGGAGTTACATATATTTTATTATAGATTTTTCAATTAAAATTGTAAATTCATGTATAATTTAAAGCCAAAAAGCTAATATTAATAATGCAGCCGAGAACAGTAAATCTCCTGCGCAATGCAGGGAACAGCCTTTAAGAAGGTTAGTATTTACACAGTTTTCTCGGCTGCGTGATTTTGCTGGCTTGTTTTTTACTTCGGTTTCATCGTGGGAAAAAGAATTACATCCCGAATGGAAGGGGAATTGGTTAAAATCATAATGATCCTGTCTATACCGATTCCCAGTCCTCCGGTAGGAGGCATCCCGTATTCAAGCGCTGTAAGAAAATCCTCATCCATCATATGTGCTTCTTCGTTCCCGGCTATTCTCTTTTTAACCTGTTGTTCAAAGCGCTCACGCTGATCCAGGGGATCGATAAGTTCCGTAAAAGCGTTAGCTACTTCCTTTCCGGCCATAAAGGTTTCAAACCTGTAGGTAAACTGGGGATTATGCCGGCAACGCCGGGCAAGAGGGGAAACTTCCACCGGGTAATCTTTGACAAAAACCGGACCCCAAAGCCTGTCCTCGCAGAATTTCTCAAAAAAGGTTAATATAATTTCCCCTTTCTTTTCATTACCCTCAATCTCCAAACCGTGCGCCAGGGCTGTTTTTCTAGCCTCAGCATCATCATTGATACTTGAAAAATCCACTCCCGTAATCTCCTTAATGACCTCTATAAGATCTTTTCGGGGCCAGGGCAAAGAAAGATCCAGTTCCCTTCCCTGGTAATCGATCTTCAATGTACCGAGCACCTTCTGCGCTACCGAGGCAACAAGTTCTTCCGTAAGCTTCATCATATCCTCATAATCGGCATTGGCCTGGTAAATTTCCACGGAGGTAAATTCGGGATTATGGTTGGTAGAAATTCCTTCATTTCTAAAAATACGTCCCAGTTCAAAAACCCTTTCCATCCCCCCAACAATCAGCCTTTTTAGGTGCAACTCCGTGGCAATGCGCAAATAAAGATCTAGATCCAGTGCATTGTGATGAGTAATAAAAGGGCGCGCCGTAGCTCCTCCGGCCACACTATGCATTACAGGCGTTTCGACTTCTAAAAAATCCTCTTTTGCTAAAAATTCCCTTATGGATTGAATAAACTTGCTGCGGATGATGAAAACGTTGCGTACTTCAGGGTTTACAATAAGATCAATATACCTTTGACGATAACGCAATTCCACATCTTTTAAACCATGCCATTTCTCCGGCAACGGCCGCAATGACTTGGACAAAAGCCTAAAAGAAAAAATGTTGATGGTTATTTCCCCGGTTCTGGTTTTGAATACTTCTCCTGTAACTCCAATTATATCCCCGATATCCAGTTCCTGGAAGAAATTATAATTTTCCTCACCAACACTGTCCTGCCGTATATATACCTGAATCTTTCCCCGGCTGTCCTGGATGTGGGCGAAGCTAGCCTTCCCATGCCCCCTCTTTGTCATTATCCTTCCTGCTATGCTTACCGTTTTTCCCTCTAATCCGGTGAACTTTGTATGAATATCCTGAGAGTAATGCGTAACCTCATATTTTTCTCCATAAGGTTCCACACCCTGTTTGATCAACTCTTCAATTTTTTTATACCGGTAAAAGATCTGATCACTATGATAATCAACAGACATGGAACATATAAACCCCCGTATGCTTTTATTTAATATCCAGGATCTTGTACTTGATAATTCCTGCCGGAGTTTTAACTTCTACCACCGACCCCACGCGGGAACCAAAGATAGACTGCCCTACCGGTGATTCGTTGGAAATTTTGTTGTTCATAGGATCGGATTCCGCGGATCCTACAATTGTAAATTCCAGTTCTTCGCCACCCTCCAGATCTTTCAGAAATACCCTGGAACCAAAGCCAACTACTTCTTTATTGTCTTCATCGTTGTCAATAAGACGGGCATTACGGAGCATTTTTTCCAGGGTAATGATCCTTCCTTCAATAAAAGCCTGTTCATTTTTGGCGTCCTCATACTCAGAGTTGTCGCTCAAATCCCCAAAGGAAATAGCTGTTTTAATGCGGGAAGCTACTTCCCGCCTTTTAACTGATTTAAGGTAAGAAAGTTCTTCCTCCAGTTTTTTTAATCCATCCTGAGTTAGGACCACCTCTTTGGACGACATTTACCTCTCTCCTTTAATTTTGATTAAATTGTTTGGAAATAAATCTTAGAGGAAATTATATGTTTTTTACTATGTAAATATTCCTTTAGGATGCTTGACTTGTTTTTCACATTAAGTAAGAATAAGTGTCAAGTAAACTTGACACTTTTTTTAAACTCCTTTTTTTCAAAAAAAAACTAAATACATCAAATTCTAACCTATTATAGACATATATTTATAATTTGTCAAATAAATTATACAGCTCTTACAGCTCTTTTACAGCTCTTTATTTTTTTATCTTGTCACCGCAGAACCAGGAGTTATCATACCCCATTTCAACTTATTTAACCGGGCTTTTTCTTTGATGCTTTCAATAGTTTCAGAGCTTAAAGGCCGCTCGAAACTGCGAAAACCGCCCAGTTTAAAACCATGTTTGGCTGCCAGAGTACTGATCTCGTCAATTTGCGATACAGTCAGATCCCTTCCCAGGGAAAAATTTTCATAACGTTTTTCCAGGGCCAGGATCATTGTCTCTGCCATACAAGCATAGGCCGTTTTGGGAGGGAACCCAAAGTTAAAGTTGAAATTTACATCACCGGGGATTTCCACCACGCCTCCTTCAATAATCAAAACATCGTCCCTTTTCTCCGCCACTTTCACGGAAACATCCCGCGGCCGGGCCACATCGCATACTACTGCTCCCGGTTTGAGGTCATCAGGATCAATAAGGCTTTCAGCGGCGCTGGATACGGCAATAATAATATCTGCTTTTTTTACCGCTTCTTTTACATTAGGAGTAACTTTAACGGCCAGGCCGGTTTCATCAAGTATTCTTTCCGCGAGCTTCTCCAGCTGCGGCACGTTGCGGGCAATTACTGTAAGATAATTTACCTTCCGGGCCAAAATACGGGCACAAACGCTTCCTATTGATCCCGTAGCACCAAGAATGGCTACTTCCGCCTTGTTTATATCTATGCCCATAAGACTGGCAGCTTTTTCCGTACCCTCCAGGGCAGTGGCAACCGTATAGCTGTTTCCTGTGGTTACGGCGATATCCAGGTTGCGGGCTATAGTTATCCCGGCATCACCGACAACAGCAGTCATAGCCCCCAGCCCTACAATTTTTGCTCCTGCCCTGGCCGCTTTTTTACCGGCAGCAATAATTTTGCGCAGGGTAATTTCAGGAGGCAGTTCAAGCATTTGTTGGGAGGTAAGGACAACGCCGACAAAACACCCGCTTACGCTGCCATACGGGGAAGAAATACCTGAAATGTGTGAAGTCATTACTGGAGGAAAAGCACGAATAGCAGTCTTTACCCAGGCATCCGGCCAACTCTTCAGGAAGCTGAACTTCCTGAAGATATCATCTGTATTTAGAGGGTGTACGATAAATGCAAATTCTACTGGTTTCATAAGTTTTTCCGGTATAAAAAGGATATACCGCTGCCTCCTTCGTATAAGATGTCTTAAAATTCCACTACCCGGGGTTTAAACTTCAACTCTTGGAGTAAAAGTTGATATTCTTCCGGCTTTAGCTCCTTTTTACTACCGGTAAAGGCTACCAGCAAGGCTTCCATTACATTGGTTCCGAAAGAACGGCCTTCAATTTCCGGAGTAGTAGTAATCAGCATCTTTACTCCCTTTTGACGCAACATCTCAAGATCACCGGAGGTTACAGTATTGGTTATGATAATTTTTCCCGGCAGTTCTTCGGGCATATAACGCTTTATAAAGTGAAAATCACCGGCAATAATATCTGATTCGAGGAAAAACCGGGGATAGCGCGGCTTATTGGACTCCTGTTTTTCCCCTGTTGGATAAATCATGGACATCGGTAAGAGGCGTATAACAGGCACAAGCAGACGGGCAATAAAAGCAAGGGTATGTAAAGAGTTTAAGGGGAAAGGGATATTTAAAACGAAAATGAGATCTCCATAGAGCATTTCACACCCGGCCTGTTCCAGGCTTTGGGCCAGGCCAAAGCGATCCATGGCGCATACTACAAGGACTTTTTTTCTATCTGAAAAAAGATCCGTTTCCTTAACCAGGTATTCAACAACACGCCTTTCCAGGGTATTCTTCAAACCCGAGCCATCTACTATGGGTGAAACTTTAGCTGCATCTGCTACCTTCCGGGCCTCCCGCAGAGTATAGCGTCGATCAACAGCCTGGGTATATAAATCCATACCGCCTAGCCCGAACGCATCTATTTTCCCGTCATTTTCCCTGATAAAGCGGATCATTTTTTCCATATCACCATCAGTGCCTATGCGCTGCACTGAAAATGACTGTCCCATCAGTTTAACTTCTGCTGCATGGTTTCTCTTAGAAGATCCTAAACTTATACTTACAACCTGCTTCATTTTCCTCACATCCTTTCCCGTCTTACTTCGCTTGCTTTAAAATTATGCTGTCCAGAGTTTCTTCAAATGTTTTGAGGTTTAAAGAGCGATCTTCCGTAATAGGCGAAGCACCCAGTTCTAGAAAAATAACCTCGCTGTTTAATAGAGCTTCAGCTATTTTTAGCCATCTCTGCGAGCCAATAAGTACCACGATTTCATATGCTTGCAATACTGTAATAAGCTCCATCACTTCATTAAAAAAATCCAGAGCGCTTTTTTCCTTTACCAGATTCCACCTTTCTTCCTCATTCATCAACCAGACAAAATCCACTCCCTTTGCCTGGGCGATTTTTGATATTTCGTCTTTATTTTGGAGAGGAAAACCGAACACAGCAATTTTCTTTCCTTTACGCACTTCACCAATGCTCTCCAGGCGGGAAATAAAGGTGCGGTCAAGGTTTAGTTCATTGGCAACTTCCTGCTGGGATAAACCGGCAGAACGCAACTTTAAAATTTTTTGGATACTTTCCTGGATCTTACGTACACTGATGATTTTTTCACCTACGCGGACCAGCTCTTCTGTCAAAGCTGTCACCTCTTTTCACCGGCCTGAAAAAGTTTGTGCACGAAGTTGTAGACAAAAATATTTTAGCAAAAAAGCTTTTAAAAAACAATTCCTTTTTAAAAAAAAAAGCTACCGGTAACAGCAACCGGTTGCCTAAAAATAAGTATAGTTTAAAAAGAAGTTTACTCCACTAATTCTAAAATTATTTTATGCTCCGTCAATTGAAGCTCCTTAATTTTTGCCCTTACTTTTTTTTGTTCTCCTAAAATCCCCTCCAGGTAGAGCTCTCCTTCTTCCCCAGGTTTAAGAAGGCTTACATCTTTCATCAAAAGCTCCTCCTGGCCATTTTTTAAAAAATAAACGTTAGATTGGCACATTATGGCAGGTACTTTCACGGAAGCACCTTTGCACCTCCTTCAAGTTTTTAAGAAACCCTTATGGCAAAAAAGAAAATGCTTAAAATAAGGAATGCCCTTTAGCCCTCTCTGAAACCAAAAAAAATTCTTCCCTGGGAATATCCAGCGTTGCTGCCATTTTTTCCAGAAGTTCCGGTTTCGGTTCTTTTACCCCTCTCTCTATATTGCTCAGCTGGCTGGCAGAAAGGTTTAACTGCTCGGCAAGTTGCTGCTGGGTCATTCTTTTCAGCCTTCTCAGCGCTCTGATACGGCTGCCAAGCGCATTTTTGGCCATCATTAGTCATCACCCCGTTTTACATGCTGTATTAAATTATTTCGACATAAAAGGGGTAATTCCTGCAATAATCGTTAAAAAACTCCTTCTTTTCCTTTTTTCTTAAACTTTTATGACACTTTCCTTACTGGAGGCATTCTCCCATTTTCCGCAACGGCTGCCCCAGCAGGCCAGAACCTCACCCTGAACGTCAATATTCACTATTTCACAGCAGTTAGGACAATCTTTGCATTCAAAACTGTTAGCTTTATATTCCAGCTCACTAACAGTAAAACCGTGAAAGTTAGTAACACCTCCCTTACGATTTACGGCAGATCTGGCTAAAATAGCCGCCCCGATAGCTCCCATTACATTATAATACCTGGGTATAATAATTTGCAAATTCAATGCTTTTTCAAAAGCAGCTTTAATGCCGGCATTTGCCGCCACTCCACCCTGAAAGATAACAGGTGAAAGAATATCTTTACCTTTACCTACATTATTAAGATAATTTCGTACCAGGGCATCGCAAAGACCGGCAACAATATCTGGCAAGATATGACCCATCTGCTGCTTATGAATCATATCGGACTCCGCAAAAACCGAACACCTTCCGGCAATTCGTACGGGGTTTTCGCTTTTTAAGGCCAGGTTGCCGAATTCCTCAATAGGAATATTTAAACGAGAAGCCTGGTGATCCAGAAAAGAACCGGTACCGGCAGCACAAACCGTATTCATGGCAAAATCGCTTACAATACCGTTCCGCAAAATGATTATCTTGGAATCCTGCCCTCCAATTTCAATAATACTTCGAGCCTCAGGCATAAAATGGATTGTGGCCAGGGCATGACAGGTAATTTCATTTTTGACGGAATCAGCTCCCAGTATTACACCAGTAAGCGTTCTGGCGCTTCCAGTGGTTCCTACACCACATATATCTACCGGGATTCCCCGGATATCCTTTTCTATTTGCTTTAGACCTTCCTGAATTATTTTGATGGGCTGGCCCTGAGTGCGTAGATATAGATCCACTATAACTTCATTATCCTGGTTAAAAAGAACCATATTGGTGCTAACGGATCCAACATCAACACCTAAAAAAGCTTTTTCCATATCTCTCCTCCTTGGAAAATCTACAATAATACTTTAATAATACTTTCAAAATGCTTTAGTTTATTTGCTTTAAGTATCCTTTACAAATAACCCCTAAATTATAACCAATAAAAAAGACCTTTCCAAAAGGCCTGGATTAGTAAAGTTTAGCTTTGCTTAAGTATAAAGGAATAAATTGTAAGGCGGTCAACTGCTCTCAGCCAGGCTGGCTGTTGACCGCCTCTCCACGTGATTCTCAATATGAGTTACATTTTCCTCAAGCAAGGAAACTTCCCCTCCTATTTTAATACTAGAAAGTCTCGCAACTGTTTCCTTCTGTCCTCTGGCGTACCCTTTCCGAAAATCGCTCGGAGATCGTGATTCGCACCAACCAGGAAACCCCAAGGAAAAGTCCCATTAACATCAGAACAGACAGGTTCATTAAAAACACCTCCTTTTATAAATTATTATTTTTCAGAAAATAAGTAGATATCCTTGTGAATGAATTATCATATTCTAAATTTTCTGATATCTTAATCAAAGTATATAACAATTCTCCTCTCATGTCAATACCTTCCAAACAAGTTAATTATTTAACTTGTTTAAACAAAAACTTATCAAACTTTATCTTTACTACTGGAATCTTTTTTTCTACGGGAATCTTTCTGACTGGAAGTTGTTTTCAGGCATAAATTATGGTATAATGACACCAGGCAAAAGACATCGGGGCGTAGCGCAGCTTGGCAGCGCGCTTGGTTCGGGACCAAGAGGCCGCGGGTTCAAATCCCGCCGCTCCGACCACGTAAATGCCATTTAAAAGGGAAACCATGAGGCTTAGGCCTCACGGTTGTTTTTTTGCAAAAAGGCTTTTTGCAAACATTTTTGCAAAAGAATTTTTTGGGCATGTGGTAACACCATATGGGTTTGAATTCTACCCCAGCACCACCCCTGCACCACCATTATCCAAACTCTTGGAAAGTCTAAATGAAAATCAGGCACCTGTCTACACTTCCGCGGGCTTACCGAAAAACCGGCAGCCGCTTTCTTCACCGTGTGGCAGAAGAGGATATGCTAACGTCTTTTCCCTTAACGCCAGACAGCAGCCTAGGGAAAACTCACAAGAAAGCGCCTGCTTTTCCCTTCTTACCCCGGGCTGCAGGCACTCTGGTATAATGGAGGAAGCCAGGGAGTGGTAGTATGTTATTGCCTAAAAAACTCATTTCCCTGTTGAGCCATTTGCAGAGTCGATTTAAGTATTTGACGTGCTTTTTGAGTCATTCTTCCAAATCCATAATGATCCAACACGGCTCTAAAAAGCATTTCCTTTTCGTCTAAACTCACTATATTTTGCTTATGAAAAAGGTTTATAACCGCGGTAATTTCGGAAGGGGGGATCTCCTCCAGTGCCCGGTCTCCTCTAGTGCGTAGTATAACTCTGGGAGTATTCGGAAGTCGGACCACTCTTGCTAATTTGTCTCTCACTTCCAGTTCATTGCTCTCAACAAGCAAACCCTTTGTAATCGCTTTCTGCAAAGCACGCAGAAGAGCGTTCTTTAAATAGTCACCCAGCCTGCCCAACCCCGCTGCTTTTAGATACAATCGAAAAACCCGGTGGACAAATATGGGACCTTCTACAGCAACAATTTTTACAAGGCCTTCTATTATTTCTTGCAAAGATGCATCCCGGGGGTCAGGTAGAGGTTCTGGCTCCCAGCTGGTATATTCTTTAACGTCGGGATTTTGGATAGTTTTAGCTTTTGCATTATCGTCTGAATTGTCCATTTTATCTGCTTTGCGGCGTTCGTTTAAGGAGATAACCTTCCCCTGGAATCCGTTTATGGGCCGTATTTCAAAAGCATCGTCATCTTTTCTTTTTTCAGTAATATCTCCGTTCTCAACCGGCATGGAGACAGCTTCCTCATCTTTATCTTTTGCCATTCCTTTTCTTTCATCTTCGGTTGAAGGATAGATGTTCAGCCTGTTCAGTTTTTCCCAAAGGGTTTCCATCGCCCCATCCGGGTCGCGATAAAATGAGCTGGCCCGAATTCTCCAGAAGGTCCATCCACAACGCTCGAGCTGTCTTTGCCTTTCCATATCGGCCTCATATTGTTCGGGACCGTGCCACCGGTCCCCGTCACACTCTACAGCAAGCTGACCCTGCATACCGCTGACCACAAGATCGATCCTGTAACCTGCCACATTATACTGAGGTACAACCCGGTATCCCCACTCCTTAATTTTGTAAAACACATGCTGTTCAAAAAGGCTTTCAAAAGGCTGAACAAGAGTATTGGGATCCAGGATTTCACCTTCAAAAGTAATAGACTCCAGCTTCGGATCGAGACAGTATTGCAACAGATTATAGCGATAGCAGGCTGTACTAAGATCGTTCAATGTTGCCGTATGAAACAGCCACATCTGGTCTTTTGCCCGGCTGGCCGCAACATTAAAACGACGCTGGTCCCGATCACTACTTAGTGTCCCAATTCTTCTATTTTCGTCTGGTGCGGCAACCAGGCTAAGGAAGATAATGTCCCTCTCATCGCCCTGAAACGCGTAAGCATCACCGCAGATCAGCTGCCGTCTTTCCATCTCTTCAGGATCCAGATGTTCCAGTAAAAGGCTTTCTATCCGCCTGGCCTGCAGTTCACCCTGCAAGCTGATTACGCCAATAGTTTTATCTTTGTAAGCCGGGTCCTGGACGCACCTGATAATTTGCATTACAATAGCCTCCGCTTCCGGAGGATTTTCAATCCTGTTACCTGTTCCTCTGCGGTAACCATCGGGCACATGTGTGACCATGATAGGGTTTAAACGGCCGGCGGCTCTCTGCCGCAGAGGGATCAACGGCTCCGCCCTGTAACAAATGTTGTTGGAGAACTGGATAATCTCCGGCATACAGCGAAAGTGCTCCTTTAAGCGTATCCTTCCGCCAAAACGGGTTACAGCTTGATCAAAGAAACTGTTTTCCAGGCTGTACATATCGCTCAAAGGAAGATCCCCAATATGTCTTTCCCGTAAAATATTTACCTGTTCCCGATTAACACCTACATGTTCAGGGCTGATTTGTTTATCGTCACCAACAACAATAATTTTGGGAGCCAGGTAGTGGAGGAAAAGCGCCTCCGGGCCGGACTGGCTGGCCTCGTCCACAATCACTACATCAAAAGCATCGATACCGGGACGGACACTCTCTGCAACACGGAAAATGGGCATAATCCAGGCAGGAATTGCCGGGCGGCAGCGGTCCATATGTTCTCGGGCTTCCTGCCGATACTGCGCAGTATACTTGCCCGTTCCTTTGCCAATCTTACGCATGGAATATGTCCAGGCCATTAAATGCTGACGTTGTTCCTCTTCCAGGCGACTGAAGAAATGTCCCCAAGCTTTGGTTTCAACAAGCTGTGTCATAATTGTTTGGATTTGCGACCGATAATAAGCAAGTTCAGCGGTGAGGCGGTCGAGAGCTGCAGGGTCTATCTTTTTTTCCAGCCAGCGGCTGGCACTGGCCCAGTTCCATGCCTCTTCAAAGCAAGGTAGCCTCTCATTCCAGGCGGGTTCAAAATAAGTGGATAATAAACAGTCTGCCAACACTGGAAGGGACAATTTCAGGCAGTTGAGAAGCTGCTCGCTTTTATCCAGTGCTGCGGCATCATTTTCCAGGCTGCACAAAGCCTGATAAGCCTCACTATAGCCCTTAACATACCTTTCTTGGACCGCATTTAGGAGTCGTTCGATTACCGGATGTACATTTTCCTGCAATAAGGCTTTCTGCATCAGGTTTTCCAGGTCACAAAAAGGTTCAGCGGCCTTTTGCAGTTCTTCTTCGCAAAATGTTGCTCTGAGGGCTTCCCGAAAAACAGATACTTCCTCCAGGTCATGCCAGGCAGGTTCCTGCAGTCCCGAAACTGACTTTAACATTGTGCCGAGATGGTCAACTTTCTCCCGTAATAACATTATTCTATTCAGAATGCCGGTCAAATCCTTATACTGAAAAATTTGGGCTGTAAATGGTCCTGAAACTTCTTCAAAAGAGCCCCAGTGTTTATTTAGAGCATCGAGAACCCTGTCTACGCCCAACCAGTTTAAAAGCTTTTTCAAAGAATTAATATTGTTACAAGGCTGACCGTCAACATATACATTTTTTAATAAATATCTACTCTCTTTGACTACTCTGGGCTGAAAAGGACCCAGGCCCATACCCCTGCCTGCTTCAAGATGTTGTAAAAGTGCGAAAGCATCTGTTTTTACGCGTTCCCGGTTCAGATTATCTATTCCATTAACGCTATTTGCTGCCTGGTTGATGAAATGGTCGATTCTTTGCAGTTGCTCCTCCGTAAATTTCAAAAGCTCACGCCATTTACTCTCCTGGCCGGACAATATATCCAATGCTGCCTGCCTGACCCATTGGCGGGGATGGTGATGCAATTGCCTGTAAAAAGCTTCCAGTTCCTTTAAGAGTTCATGTAGAGATTTTCTCCAGTGCTGCTCTGTTTTAAGTAATAACGGGTAGAAAGAAAGATTGCGATTTTTTTCTGTTTCCCTAAAATCGGAATAAGTCGCCGATTCCGAACGAACTTGTGCCATGAACTCTGCCGGTTCAAGAAGCCGGGATGATTCGACCAGCTTTTTTTGTACTTCAATCTTTCTATCATCATTTAATTCCCGTAGAATTCTGAGCAGCTCTAAAGCTTCATCAGCTGAAAGGAGAGGGTTTATATCATCATTTTCCAGGGTGCCTATCCAGGCATAGCGTCTTTCTTCTTCCTTGAGCTTTTGAGCGACAGAAGCCAGTGTGCCTTGATAGTTGCCGTTTTTAAGGGTATATTCAAATGTTTCTTCCTCCCTTAACGAGCGCAGTTCCCTGAGCACTTCGGCTTCTTTCCTTCGCGCTTTGTCAAGCAAATCTTCCAGCTTTTCAATTCTTTGATGATTTTCATTGGGGTCCCAGTGATTGTACTTGTCTGTAATCCCTAAAACACAGTCCTCCAGATCCTGCAGAGCTGCCTGATCATAGCCCAGCAGGCTTACGCAAAGAGCAGCAATTTCTTTTGGAATCATCCGGCTCAAGACCTTTAGAGCTCGGGGGGCCTGACTTGTAACAAGCACTCTCTTCCCGCTTGCCAGTAGATGGCATACCAGGTTAGCTATTGTATGGGATTTTCCTGTTCCGGGAGGTCCCTGGACGAGTACGCCGTGACGTGATGCTAACCTGTGGATTATCTCCTGCTGCTCGGGATTGGACTCCCGCGGGAAGTAAATCTCCTCAACTGGAACAGGTTTGTTGTTGAAAATATCAGGGCTATAATCATCAACAATCTCTACCAGGCGCTTAATCCCTACAGGGACTTCTCCCCCTTCTTGGAGCTGTTTTATGATTTCCTGGAAAACCTGGATCAAATTCCGTTCATTTCTCTTTCTCAGGATTAGCGCGGGGGCAAAACAAACATGTGGCTCGGTTTTAATGTTTTTCATTGGAGGAACAGATAAACCACTCACAAAAGACCCTCTCGATGAAACAGAATGAATCCAGCTCTTCAGCGTCGCTTCCAACCGTTCCTTTTCCCAGACGTTATCACCTATTTCCTTTAGTTCTTCTTCTATGGACCGCTGTTCTGCAGCGGGAGGTCTTTCCGTCGCTTCGAGCATATCCTGCTCCAGAGTTAATTTTGCCCCATCACTGCCTATTCCCACAGTAATTATTCCTCTGGCCGAGTCGAAATCAAGGTTTACCTGCGCTGTAACCAGATGACGATAAACAGCCTGACCGCCAGGCGTCTTCCACAAAAGCAGCCCCATTCCCAGAACAACCTCATACATTTCACCGAGCCGCTGCTGCTTTTGATAAATGGAAAAAAGGTCGGTATATACCTTCTGCACAGGCTTTAACTGCTTGTCTTTTTCTGCCCAGGGCCACCATGATTTTTCAACGTACTGCTCCCACAAATCCTTTATTTCTGGACGGTCATTTAAATACACCGTTACTTGTTGTGCAATTTCGCCTTCCGCCTCATCTGTTTCCCGTTTGGTCTCGACAATATGTTCTCGAAGTTCAGGAAAATCAATTGATGAATCGGCAATTTGTTTTGGATCCAGCCACGGTTTCAACTCTTCAGGCAGATGCGGCGGAGGAAAAAGCCGCGGCTTTTCGACCTCAACCCAGTTTTCCTCGGAAACGTTTGAAATTCCAGGCCATGCTGTACAGAAACAACCCTCTTCGCGGGGAATATCGTTCAGCCAGAGTACTTCATAATTTTCCAGAGTTCTTATTGTTTTTATGCGAAGCTCTGTAAGTTCCTTGAGAAATCTGAATAAGCGAATGGCCCGATCATGCGTTCCACTAATTTTGTCCTGCATTGCACCATTCACCTTCCTCTCGTTAATCGCTGTTAAAACACAATTATGAAGTCAGGACTAATATGCCATTTTATGGCTTATGATTTTATTATTCTGTATAAGTTTGGAAAAACCTTTGACGAACCATGTCTAATTATTTCTTATTACCAATAATTCGAATCTAAAATCAATATCCTTTTAAATTCTTATACCACTCAATAGTCTTCAACAAATCTTCGTTTGTTTTATCTTCTATAGCCTCTACCTCTTCTTTTGTGTATAGTTTCAACTTATCATATCCCCCTATCTCATCTATATAATCATTAATATACTTCTCTAACAATTCAGTAAAATGATCTAATTGTTCTAATGTATAAGGTTTACAAAGACTAATACAAATATCTTTTGCATATCTCCGACACATTTTTTTTATATCTGTTATGGGTTTAGTTTCAATATGAAAGAATGAGATGAACAATTCTACAGAATTTCCTACATATTCGTTCCAGACTTCGGTAGGAGTTAGTTTTTGATACCATTTTGGGGACATTTAAAACACTCCTTTGTGGTTTATTTTTTTCACGATAATACTATCCACCATAACCGGGAAACGTAAACTTTCAATGTAAAAAAATAAAAACCACATTTATTCTCTCTTACACTTAATAGCAGAATATGGATATGAAATGGGTAAGTACAAAGTAAGAAGAGCGAGGACACTTTTCTCGGCAGAAACCCCCTCGCCCTTCCACAAAAGGAGGCTTTACCCCCCCCTTATGATTAGCATAAACTTAGGAGTTCTTTATGGATGCTAAAATTTAAAGATTGATTTCACTGCATAAAAGCAGTATTAATTACCCCTAAACTTGCGATTGATTGGAAAATTAACATTGTTTACCAGCATAAGTTACGTTAATTTTGCTTTAGAGTTAGTAGAAAGTGTACATATCACTATCTTTTTCCTTTCATTATCGCTTTTTTCTTAAGAAGTACACACCACTCCTATACCAGGGGTACGGTAAAGCTCTTCTGCTTTCTTACGGATCTTCCCTGGAAGTAGCGGAAGATCTGGCGGATGTTACAGCCGGTCATTTTCAGGCCTATAACCACCCTTACTTTAGGGTAAGTGCGAACTTCAAGTTTATGTGCTCCCTGGGAGCGTTTCAATGCTGAGTTAGTTCCTTCAACAGCGGCACGTTTGCTGGTGACTTCCCTTCTAAGGAACTCTTGAAAGGTACGTTCCCTGACCTTCGCTGCCAGTATGGCCTTATAGTTGACACGCAGTATCGCGCTTTGTTTCTGGAACTTGACCGGGCAGCGCTCTTTTTAAGGACACTGCTCGCATTGCTCCAGGTTAAAATGGGCGTTTACCATTCCGGTCTTTTTCTTATAATTGCTTTTCAAAGAGGGGTGATTCTCTGGACAGGAAAGAATGTTAAAGTGCTCATCGATTTGAAATTCTGATAAAGGGATCTTTTCCGGGTCTGGTTTTTTACCGGTCATATCGGTATAGTGCATGTTCACCTTAAGCTTATGGGACTGTGTTTCGACTCCTTCACTGTAGTAGCCGCCGTCGGCGTACATATCGATGAGTTCTGTTTTTTCTTTAATCTCTGGCAGGCGTTCTTCAAGCATCCGGGCATCACTTTCACTGTTGGGCTTTACCGTATAGTCGGTAATTA
>JAGVAS010000026.1 GCA_020060185.1 Desulfovibrio sp.
TCGCTTTCACCCGGAAGTTGATGCCGATGAAGTCAAAGCCCTGTCAATCTGGATGACTTTTAAATGCGCTGTGGCCAGGGTTCCCTTCGGTGGTGGTAAAGGCGCTGTAGCCTGCAACCCTCGCCAGATGTCAAAAAAAGAGATGGAGCGGCTGAGCCGCCAGTATATGCGCGCCATGGCCCCTATTTTAGGACCGGAAAAAGATATCCCTGCACCGGACATTAATACCAACGCCCAGGTAATGGCCTGGATGGCAGACGAGTACAGTAACATCCAGCAGTACAACGATTTTGGCGTGATTACTGGTAAACCACTAGACATGGGCGGTTGCGTGGGACGAGAAACTGCGACCGCTAGAGGGCTTGTCTATGCAATCCGTGAGGCTGCAAAGGTAATAGGGATATCTTTAAAAGGCGCTACTGTTACCCTGCAAGGCTTTGGCAATGTAGGTTCTAACGCCGCCCGCTTTCTGGTAGAACAGGGTTGCAAGATCCTTGCCGTTACCGACATCGCTGGGGGCGTCTATAACCCGGAAGGAATCAATCCCGAGGCTCTCTTACGGCATTGCCGTGAGACCGGGTCGGTGAAGGATTTCCCCGGCTGTACCCGAATCAATAACAGGGATCTTTTTGCTTTAGAATGTGACATCCTCGTTCCTGCGGCTGTGGAGAACCAGATCACCGCCGAGGTAGCCAAAACCGTGAAGGCGAAGATCATTGGCGAGGGTGCTAACGGACCAACAACCCCAGATGCAGATGAAATACTTAACGAAAAAGGTGTTTTCGTAGTACCTGATATTCTGGCTAACAGCGGGGGGGTTATCGTCTCTTACTTTGAGTGGGTTCAGAACAACTACAGATACTACTGGTCAGAGGAAGAAATTGAAAGACGCCTGGAACAAAAAATGGTAGAGGCTTTTAATCATATTTACGATTACAAGTGCCATAACTGCACCAACCAAGTTACTATGAGGGAGGCAGCTTTTATGTATGCTTTACAACGCCTTGCCGAGGCCATGAAGGTACGGGGATGGTGGGGTTAAAAGTGACCCCGGCACTTTCTTTGGCAACCCTGATAGAATTGAGGACGTAAAAGTTAAACCTAAAGTTTTTTTTAAAAATTTCGCCTTTGCGCAAAACTAACTACCGGGAATGACAAGCGGGGAGAGGTTTTTTGTAGTGATCTATGGCAACTATGGAAAATTGCTAAAGATAAACCTGGAAGAAAAAAATTTCGGGGTCGAGGAAATAAGTGAAAAAACCCTTAATGAAACAATCGGTGGAAAGGGACTGGGGACACGCCTTCTCTTAAAAGAGGTAGATCCTCAGGCAGATCCTCTTTCTCCGTTGAATAAAATTATTTTTACCACCGGGCCGGCATGCGATACCCGTATCCCCGCTTCTTCGCGGTATGGCGTTTTCGCCAAATCACCCCTTACCGGAATTTATGCTGAATCATATTCCGGAGGACATCTGGCTCCGGTAATGAAACGCACCGGTTTCGATGCCATCATTCTGGAAGGGATGTCAAGCACACCTGTTTATCTCCACATTAATCACGGCGGTGTTACCTTTCATGAAGCAGGGCACCTCTGGGGTCTGGAAAGCTACGAAACAGAAAATTGTATAAAAAAAGAAGTGGGCATCCGCCATGCCCAGGCCCTGGTAATCGGGCCCGCTGGAGAAAACCTCGTTAAATTTGCCTGTATCAAAAACAACTACTGGCGGAGTGCCGGTCGTACCGGCATGGGCGCTGTTATGGGTTCCAAGAAAGTTAAGGGCCTTATATTTAGTGGTGACGCCCGCGCACCCCTGGCCGATCCGGCTCTCTTGAAAGAATATATATGTTCCCTTAAGGAAAAAGGTAAAGATAACGCTGCTGTAAAAGCATATTATAATTTCGGCACACCAATGATGGTCGCTATTCTAAACGAAGTCAACTCTTTTCCCAGCCGTTACTGGCACCGGGGAAATTCTGAGAACTGGCGTAACCTCAGTGCCGAGTACCTGAGGGACAACCTGGAAGTCCGCTCCAGGGCCTGTAAAAACTGCTACATGGCCTGCGGAAAATTGAGCCGGGTACTCCAGGGTCGCCACAAAGGGCTAACAATCGAAGGACCGGAATATGAGACCATTTATGCTTTTGGAGGCCTTTGCTGTATCGATCGGCTGGAAGAAGTTGTTTATTTAAATGACCTTTGTGATCGTTTAGGACTGGATACCATCAGTGCAGGAAACCTTGTAGCTTTTGTTATTGAAGCGGGCCTGGAGGGAAAATGTAAAGAGGCCCCGGCTTACGGAGACGTGGACGGCATTGCTGAACTGGTTAAAAAAATCAGTTACCGCCAAGGGTTAGGGGATATTTTAGCCGATGGTATTAAATCAGCCTCACAAAAACTGGAATTAAAAGATATGGCTATCCATGTCAAAGGAATGGAACCAGCCGGCTATGATCCCCGCGTTCTTAAGGGAATGGGGCTGGCCTACGCCATCTCGGACCGTGGTGCCTGTCACCTGCGTACCACTTTCTACAAGCCGGAACTGAGCGGCATTATTTCCCCACAACAATTAGAAGGAAAAGCAGAACTCCTGATCGATTATGAAGATCGCGCCGTTCTTTTTGATTGTTTAATTTTCTGCCGTTTTTACCGCGATCTTGTTACCTGGGATGATCTCTCTACGGTAATAGCTGCAACTACCGGACAGCAACTAAGCCAGGAGCAGCTACAAAAAATCGCCAACAACGTGGTCGGCTGGGCACGTAGTTTTAACCTTAGAGCTGGTATCAGCAAAAAAGATGACACTTTGCCTCCTCGTTTCTTTCAGGAACCTCTGGACAAGGAAGGGAACCAGGTCATTACCAAGGAAGAGCTGGATTACATGGTCAATGATTATTACCGCCTTCGTGGATGGGACAAAGAAGGAATTCCTTTACAAATAGAGTAAAATCCGTAAATTCTATCTAACAGTAGTTTCCGATTTATTTTCGACAAAGTGCCGTCAAGCAAGTAGTACAGCCGCTTTGCAGGATTGGCCTTTGTATTACCCAACCAATTTGTATTTCA
>JAGVAS010000091.1 GCA_020060185.1 Desulfovibrio sp.
CTGGCATTACCCAGAGCGAAAATTAAAATTTCGCCGAACAGGTTCGAAGGGTTGAGGAACTTCATAGCGTCCCCTCTCAGCCCCACTCAGGAGCACCCCCGGAAATAATTAGTTTTTTTAAGTATAACACCTGAAGGTTTTTTTGACAAGTTCTTTAAAGCTGGTCAATACATATTTGAGCAAGGAATTCCGTCAAGACATTACAGATTAACTCCAAAGAGAAGGCGGTATAAGGCAGCAACTCGCCAAGCTTCACAGTAGCATAGATATTGTTCTGCTCGAGCTTCTTCCTCATCTCCGGAAGAGCTGAGATAAAAAAAGATTTCCTGCCCGGCTATACTGACAACGTTCGAGGTATTTATCATGTCGCCATCTTGAAACACCGTAAGAAAACATATCTGCCTGTTAACCTGAGCAAACACTTCTTCAGCAACCGGTAACCCGGCCAAAACACCTGCCTCTTTGGCTACAATTATAGCCTTTCCTTCTTCACCTCTAAAAATACTGCCTGTGGTGCAGTCTTTAGAACCGAGGTCTTTTATCGGGCGCTTTTCTCCGGGGATAAGTAGAAACAAAATAGAATTAGGCTCGCCGTCAGGCAAGAAAAATAGGGTGTCTGGGAAAATGCTTACCACCCCAAATCCACCCCGAATTCTTAATACAAACTAAAACAATATGGGAACTTATGGAAATTATGTATTTTGCCCTTCTGGCAGGAAAGCCCATTTTCCCGGGCTTTATGGACATTATGATAAATAAAAGACACATTGAACAGTTTAAAATATGCCATAGAACGGATTTGAAATCCGGGAGCGTCACCAAGGTACTAGTAGCTATCCCCAACCATCATACAGCTATTATTTTAACAGTTGGTTTATTTTTTTTCAATAATTTTTCGTATTTTTTACTTGAGAAGGTTGGGAATGAATAACGCTATCTGGGGGAATGCTGTCAGGATAGCTATACATATGAATATACATATAAGGAACGGCCATATCCCCCTGAAGATGGTCATAACAGGTGTTTCTCTTTCTACCCCGGCCACAACGTAGACATTGGCGCCAACCGGGGGGGTGATGACTCCCATTCCGAGTGCAAGGACGATAATAACCCCAAACCAGACTGAATCAAAGCCCAGTGCTATGACCACGGGATAGAAAATGGGGACAGTAAGCAGGATCAACGCCAGGGCATCAATAAAACAGCCCAGTATTAAGTAAACAATTAAGATAACCACCAAAATGGCCACCGGCGGGAGAGCGATTTCCGTAGCCCATGTGGCCATTGCTGCCGGGAGTCCTGTTATGGCCAGGAAGCGACCGTAGACGTACGCCGCACCGGAAAGGAACAGGATCATCGCTGCTATACGGACTGCATCGTTAAGGGAGTTAACAAATCCCCGCCAGGTTAGCTGACGCCTGACCAGGGCCACCACTAAGGTCGCGAAAGCACCGACAGCACCGGCTTCGGTAGGTGTAAAAATACCGGCAAACAAGCCGCCCATGACAGCGACAAAGATAATTATTACCTCAACTCCGCCTCTTAAGACCGCTCTAAATTTTTCTCCCCAGGGCACCTTCGGGCCTGGTGGAGCCAGGACCGGATTGCGCCTTACTATTAAATATGTGGCTAACATAAACAGGGCCATCAATAATAGTCCAGGAAAAATACCTGCCAGGAAAAGCTTGGCAATAGATTCCCCTGTAGATATACCGTAAAGGATAAAAATGACGCTGGGCGGGATCATCACCCCTAAAATTGCTGCTGCAGCGACAGTAGCCGTAGACAGGGAACGGCTGTATTCATATTTTTTCATCTCGGGCAGCGCCACGGCACTCATAGTAGCCGCAGTTGCCGTGGTTGACCCGCAGATGGCGCCAAAAGCGGTACACGCTCCGATAGTAGCCAGGGCAAGGCCCGCCGGCAGGCTTCCCATAACTTTATAGGTAGCATCATAAATCCTCGAGCTTAAACCCGAGTAATACGCGATAAAACCCATCCAGACAAAAAGAGGGACGACGATCAGAGGATAGGAGGCGAAGGTATTGTACATTGTCTGGGCAGTAATCGACAGCGCCGCCTTTGTTGTCGTTAAATAACCATACCCCGACATACCGACCACCAGCATAACAAAAGCAACAGGCATACGTAAAAAGAGAAGGATAAAAATGATTACGATAGAGAGCATCCCAACCTGCATCGGGGTCATTGTGCTTCACTCCCTTTTATAATCATTATTATTGCTTTAATTAAATCCCTGAGTATAACCACAGCCAGCATAAGGAAGCCGAAAGCAACAAGGTAAATAACAGGAGAAATAGGTATCTTAAGATCAGGTGTCGCATAACCTCTCTGGGCCATTCTTACTCCAAAAGCTATTGTTTCCTTGGCCAGCAAACCTGCGAAGAACAAAGAGACAATGGACACTATGCTATCTACAACCCCCTGCACTCGCGGAGGGAACTTTTCTACCAGCACCCCTACAAAAATATGCCCCTTCATCATCTGGCAGTAAGCTACTCCCGTAGCCAGCAGCACTGCTCCCAGGATTTCGGTCAATTCAACGGTGCCAGCTACAGGCCTCCACGGCATTCGAGAGAGGATATTCGCTACAATTAAAAACATTACCGCAGCCAAGGCAGCCTGGCCTATCTGGGCTGTCCGCCAGGTAATCATGCGAACAAGTTTATCTAATATACCCATGTCATGCCTCCTCTTATTATCGTATTCACAAATGACTAAACCCGGCTTAATCTTTTTTATTTTTTTTTGGAGAGGGCAACGGCAGTATTTCAGGCTGCAGAAGCCCTCTCCGGTTTTTTTCCAGTGAAGTGTATAGCTACAAATAGTTAAGGTCGTTAACTGTAATTATTACTTGCCGTAGCTACCGTACTTTTGAGACATTTTTGCATCTATTTCTTTCGCTTTGTTGACAATATCGTTACCCGGCAGGCCGGCTTTATTTGTTTTCTCAATCCAGGCATCGACAACAGGCTCGATTTGTTTTCTCCACCTGGCCTCTTCTTCTGGCGAGAGATTAATAACCTGTATATTGTGCTCCTTGATACCGTACTGCAGGCCTCCCTCGGTATGGTCAGTCCTTAGTTTGCCGTACATTTCTACATACTCCTCGCAAACATCATCAAAAACCTTCTGAATATCTGGTGGGAAGGAGTTCCAGGTATCCAAGTTCATTACTTTCATAAAAACAATGTTGTAAAGGAAGGGTGTCTTGGTAACGTAGCTTACAACCTCAGCCAGTTTGAACCCTTTGAGGGTGTCGGTGGGGGCCAGGATACCCTGCAACAATCCTGAGTCAAGGGCAAGGTAAGAATCAGACATGGGCATGGATACGGGGGTGGCTCCCAGGGCTTTCATCGTCGGGAATGTTCCGCCAACAGTCCTTATCTGCCAGTTGGCAAGATCCTCCAATTTGTTAGCCGGGGCCTTGGTCATAACATCGCCGGGTCCGGTGGCCCAGAACATAAGTACTTTTACATCGTCATATTCCTTCTGCAGCAAATCCATAGTCTTATAAGCTTCCCACATGGTCATGGAAGCTACCAGGGCGTTGTCGTTCTTGAAGATAGGCAATTCGAACGCTTCTGTTACAGGGAACATTCCCGGAGTATAGGCGGGGCATGTTGTTCCAAGATCAGCGGCGCCGTCTGCTACACCCTGGTATATCTCGTTTGCTCCTAGCAGGGCATTAGCAGGATGGAAGGTAAAGGTAACCTTGCCGTTGGTACGCTTCTCAATTTCTTTGGCCCAGACCATATGGCCGTCAGCCACCTGAAAGTCGTTTGCAGGCCAGAAAGTGGCAAACTGCAGGTTCCAGGTTCTGTCATCTTTTGGTTCTTCTTTCGCTTCATCCGTCGGTGCCGGGCCTGTCTCCGGTTTCGGCGCACAACCTCCCAGTAAAGGTACCGCTACCAATACAAGTATCAGTAATACTACAAGGATCTTAAATTTCATTAATATTGACCCTCCTTCAGAGTTTAGATTAAACCTCTAAACTTGTACTGCCAGGTCTTTCACATAAAAACCACCCCCTTTTATTTGAACAAAAAAAATTATTTATCGGGGTTTGAACTATGAATCATATAATTTTAAGGGTTGTAGTAATAAAAAAATCAGCATCTATCTATTTTGGGATAAACTGATCCTCCTAAAAAATACTGATCTTACTAAAAATTATTTAAATAATACTAATGTTACTAATGTTAATATTAGCACAATTAGTTTTTAAAATCAAGAATTTTTTAAAACAAAACCAAATAGAGAATATTAAATTTCCTAAAAAATATTGAATATGTCAAATATGTAAACATGTGTTTCTGCAGTAACCTAATGAAATTTAACACGCTTATTTCCCAAAAATCTTAACAAAATATTTTTACTAAAAGTACATGATCATAACTTGAAAAAAATAAATCTCCCTGCAGTTTTTCACGGCGGTCTCTAAGCAGGAAGCAGCGATAATACAAACTTTCTTCATCTTTACCATTAAGCTGTTACTTTCGTGTTTTTACTTAAGCTTTCAAACCAGGTACTCCACTTCTCCCCGGGGAAAAAGACGGCCGATTAAAGGGTAAAAAAGATCCTTAACCTCGTTATATACTTCCGGAGGATAAACGTACTTGCCGTAACCAAACTGCCCGTATTTGAATTTCCGTTCGCTTTCCTTCAGGGGGAGGCCGCTTTCCGGGAAAAGGTCGAGAATGTTTTTTTGGGCCCGAGGGGTAAAACGGTGAGTAATCAGCTCAAAAGAAGGGTCCGCACCCGGAACCGGAGGCAGCCCCCGGACGGCAAAACACTGCTCCCATTGCCCGGATATTTCTTTAATTAAATCCCGGTACTGCTCCTTCCAGCCGGGAAAAACAAAGATTGGCGCAATCAGAAAACCAACGGGATAACCGCTCTTTCTTAAGGACACGGCAGCCCGGATCCTTTCCTTAACTGCAGGAACACCCCGTTCAAATTTCTGCACTACATAAGGCACGTTAAGGCTCAAACGCACCCTCGTCTTCCCGGAATGTTTAAGGGCAAGGAGGGGTTTTACTGCTACCTGCTTGGTAGCAATACGAAAAAAGCCCTGTTCCACTCCTGCAAAAAAATTGATAGCCCCGGCCAGAGAACCGGTGTAATGTTCAACTGACAGGGGATCAGAGGTGGCACTGCCCTCAAAAAGAGTACTCTGCGGCAACCTCTGTTCTATATATCTCTGTGCAGCTTGTAGGATCTCATCTACGTTAACGTAAACACGCACATAAGGATTTTTCCCCAGGGTCGTATGCAAGTAACAATATGTGCAGCGGCCGGGGCAACCAGTAGTAAGCGGCAGCTGGAAATGAGCCGAAGGACGGCATCCGGCAAAATCCAGCGTACGTCTCACACCGATTACCAGTGTTTTTTTGGCTTCCAGGAAACGTTCATACGGGGTAACCCCCTGCAAGCCGCGGATACGGTTATGAGTACCGGTAAAGCTAAGATCCACATCCTGCCCGGAGAAGAGAGCGTAGAGTTTTTTTCCAAGATCATAGTTGAGGGCATCTTCTTCTATAAAAACTCTCGCAGGTTTAAAAACGCAAAACTCCCCCTTGACTACACCATTTCCGACCATCTTTCCCTATTTAAGCAATTATTATGCTTCCCCGGCTATACTTCCCGTTTCCCCTATTCTCCGGGGAGCCGCTACCATCCTGATGAAAAGTCCCGACAACAGGCAGAAGACTCCCAGGTAGGTAAAGACAACAAGAAAATTGCCTCCTGTAATATCCAATATGTAACCGCTTAGGGAAGGGCCCAGCACCCCGGAAATAAAACCATATGCCGTAAAAACCAGCCCAAAAATAGCCCCGAAATGTTTAAGTCCAAAGCAGTCCGAAACCAGGGGGGCCGATACAGCAAACAGCGTTCCAAAAGCAAACCCTACAACAGCGGCGAGAACAGCCAGGACTGCCAGGTTGTTAAAATGCGGCAAGGCAAAATAGGCAAACCCGGCAGCAAAGAAAGTAATGCTCATGGTCATGTTTCTCCCGGCAATATCCGAAAAATACCCGGTTAAAATACGGCTAATGCCGCTTGCCATGTTAAAAGCAGTTAAAATTATGACAGCCGACTCCATGGAAAAACCCATGGAAAGGCCGAAAATAACCGATAGGCTTACCATGGCAATGCCCGCTGCCCCCTGTAAGGCCCATGTAAGCCAGAGAAACCAAAAACTCCTGGTTTTAAGGCTTTCACGTACCGTTAAGAATTCACCCGGAACTGCCTGGGGCTTCATATCTTCCCGGGGCTTCGCTTGCCAGCTAAATTTTACCCTTTCCGGGGTTTCTGTAAACTGTGCCGCTATTATTCCCACCAGCAGACTGATAACAGCAACTAGAATATTCATGGGAACATACCCCATGGATTTGAGCATGCTGCTGAAAACAGGGGCCATAATAGCCGCCGACATGCCGAATACCAGGTTTACCACTCCCGAAACAAGCCCTCTTCTCCCCACAAACCAGCGCTGCACCGATGTAAGTGCGGGAGTATAAATGAAGCAGGAGGCAGTACCATTTAGAAAAGCCCAGAGGTAAAGCATGTAAAGGTTTGAGGCATAAGCTACAATAAAAACGTTTAAACCGCAGATGAGTGCCCCTATGCTTATCATGATCCTTGTCCCCGCTTTTTCCTGCCAGCGGCCGACAAAAAACATAAAAAACCCCAGGGCAGCCAGGACAAAAAACAAGGTATTGCCGATTGCACCACGTCCCACAGAAAACATCTCCTGCCAGTAAGGAGCCATCACACCGGGAAAACCGAAAATCAAAGCACCCGGCCAGAATATGGCTGCAGCACAACTTATAACTGCAATAATTCCCCTTGTACTTCTGGTCATTAAAAACTCTCCCTTTTATTTTTTTAACCCCAAATAATGCTGTGCCGTTTGTGCCAGGGGAGAATCTTCCGCCTCCAGTTCCAGAACTTTTTCCCAGTGGAACCTGGCCTCATCTGTCCTCCCCCTCGTAGAAAGGAAAACAGCAAAAATAGTGGGCATCGGTGTAATTTTCATCCAGATCAAGAGTAGTCCTGAAATATTCCTCGGCCTGAGCATCATCTTTTTGTAATAATGCCAGGAGAGTAATCCTGAAAGTTACCCAGGGCTCCAGAAGACCTTCCTTTGCAGCATCCAAGAGGAGCTCCCTGCTTTTTACAACATAGCCTTCCTTATCTTCCAGGCCCCGTTCCCTGTAATACATGGCTAATTAAACCAATTGCCACACTCAGTATCAGCCCCCCCACCAACATTAAAGCCATTATTAAATAAAAAATTTTTCTCCAGGCCGTTTTACTTCTTTTTTTACCTCCAGTTTTACCCCTAGCCATTACCACTCACCTTTCCAATTTCTCTTTCCTATCTCCCCTTACCAGTAAGAAGCCGCCGTTCTCACAAAAAACCAGTTGCCCCGGATTAAGCAGGCGCGCCCTGAAAGAAGAAGGCAAGGAAACATTACAAATAACGTAAAAACCCCCTTTGACCAGGGACACGTACCTGCCGCCCTGCAGGCGTCGTTTGGAAAGCTCCCTGTACTTTTTCAGCAGTTCCTTATCGATCTTTTGCGATAACTCTTCCCGCTGCCGGTTTAACTGCTGGAGCCTGTTTAACGGCCTGTACAAAAAAGGTTGATGAGTAAAAATAAATGGTGCTCCGGCCAGGAGAGCCTCTTCCAGTACTTCTTCGGAGAAATCGAGTGCCAGCAGCAAAACGGGTACTTCATGGGCCCATTGCAACCCGGTGGCATCACCACGTAAAGCCCACCCCCGCGTTGCAAATTCATCTATAAAAGAAACCAGGTCATTCCCCGCGGCAAACATCCTCCAGTACCCCTTTCAACCGGTCATATTGAAAGTTGAAGTAACGCCACCTGGGATCTTCTTTGCCGTTCCTGGAACGCTGCAAACCCTGCATTACTTTCTCATAATGCTCCAGCTTATGCTTGAGCCAGGGTATAAGTAAAGGATCCCTGTCCTTAAGGAGGGCCGGCCCTATTTCCAAAAAGATTGGCTCTTTAACAGTTTGACGGCCTTTTTCCACGGCAATTACTTCGTAATAATGTTCCTTTTCCTGAACGAGCTTTTCCCGGGCAAAACAAAAACCGTGTGCTACCAGCCAGCGTCTCACCAGGGGAACATCCCCCATGGGCTGCAGCACCAGTCGTTTATAGCTCCAGAGCTTGTTTGCTGCAGCTATGAGCATCCTGCACACAGTTTTACCTCCCAGCCCCGCAATAATCACTATTTCCACACCGTCTTTCTCCTCAAGCGCCAGCAATCCGTCACCCACACGTACTTCCACCTTGTGGTTCAGGTTAAGAAGGTTAACCGTTTCCTGGGCCAACCTGCTGTTAAGATGGGATTTCTCCACGGCAATAACCTTTGGGCAGGCCTTTTCCTGAACCAGGTGCACGGGTAAATAAGCATGATCTGTTCCGATATCGGCCACTACCGTACCGGATGGAACGAGGGATGCTACTCCAGCCAAGCGTGGTTTTAGTTTCACCGGCATACCATCCTTTTCTACCCGGAAAGCTCAGTTGGAATTTTATTTGTTAAACTCTTTTTATAATATTTACAAATTCCATGAAAATTATAAAATCCCTGCCATGTTGTTTCATTTTTAGGGAACAGAGTGAACAGTAATTTTATTGACAAAAATAATTTCATCAAAACCTTCCTCCATTGAAGGCTCCTGGTATTGACGGGACATTCTTTTAATAACCGGGACCAGGTCGTTTTGCCCGTCTTTTCTCGCTCTTTCTATACACAATTCCCTGGAATTGCTTATTACTATGCCATGAATCCGGTAACCGTTGTCCTTTGCCATTTTTATAACCCCCCGCCTTCTCATCCGGGTCATATTGGTTTGGTCGACAATTATATCTTTCTTTTGCTGAAGCAACATCTTAAAGACAATACCCAAGATGCTGATCACCAGGGGTTCCCCCTCCTGCCAGTACCGCTGGTTATAAACCAGGTAGCGCAGATTATCCGCCGAAAGAACAACGTCTTTCTCCGTTTTATTTTCCTGAACCCAGGTGCTTTTTCCCGATCTCGGCAACCCTATAAGCATTTTTAAAACCGGCTGCAATTGTCTACCTCCCGGAAAAAGTTCTTTAAACCTTTAATAAGTTTTCCCTGAAAAGAAGTACATAAGTCACTGCTTTCTTAACAGTAAAGCTGGCGGAGTAGGTTAAAGGGAATCACCTGTAATACCATCATTTTATAGCCGTCAAGCTTACGTCCCTATATTATAATAAATTATAGTAAAATTTTTTAACATCTTTATTGTCAAGAGATATTTAAATCAGTTATAATAATTTACATCAGGATGAAACTGGAAAAGAGACAGGCTTGAAACTAAATATAACGTAAAAAAAGGGAGTTGAAACATATATGGAAGAAATTTTAAAGCAAATACTGAACGCCGTTAGCAGGCTTGAAGATGGACAACAAAGACTCGAAAATGGACAACAAAGACTCGAGGAAAGACTAAAAAAGCTTGAAGATGGACAACAAAGACTCGAAGAAAGACAACAAAAACTCGAAGAAGGACAACAAAAACTTGAAGAAGGACAACAAAAACTCAAAGAAGGACAACAAAAACTCGAAGAAGGACAACAAAAACTCGAAGAAGGACAACAAAAACTCGAAGAAGGACAACAAAAACTCGAAGAAGGACAAAAAGAACTTCATCGAAAAATAGACATAGTATTTGAACAAGTAGCCCGCAATTCTGAACAGCTGTCTCAAACAGCGACGAAAAAAGATCTAGAAATAATCTTTAACAGGCTAGACTACCAGTCTGTTAGAATCGCTAAAATAGAAGAAGAAATTTATATTTTAAAACAAAATAGATAGAAAAGATTAACGGTACCGGTCAGCTAAAACAGGATAATCCAAACAGTAGTTCTGGATTGTCAAAAGCATCCTGTAATACTTTACCTGTTAATAAATGGTAGGGGTGTTGCGTAATCGCCCCTACCGGGGAGAAGCCCCTCTTGAGATTAAGAATTTTCCCTCAGCATCAAAATGACCTTCCTATCCCGAAAATAGCTTTTTACCATTTTCATCAACTGATGGTGAAGCGCTAAGCATCATGGGTGTCTACCCTGAAATTTTTTTCTTTTATCAATCAAATTTTTATGGCCGTACCGTAAGCAATGATTTCCGCCATACCGCTGGCAACCTGGCACGAAGCGAATTGTATGCCGATAATCCCGTTAGCCCCCAGCTTTTTTGCTTCCTCGATCATTTCCTCCATGGCTGCCTGGCGTACTTTTTTCATCAGCTCGGAGTACTCTTTTACTTCACCGCCAACGAGGTTTTTTAAAAAAGCCATTAAATCTTTCCCCACGTGTACCGCTCTGACCTTGTTGCCGATGGCAATACCCAGAACCTCGTAGTCAACATTCATAAGCACAGTAGTGGTCAACAACATTTTGTAAGTCGTCCTCCTTTTTAATTTTTCCATACCTTCACGACCCTTACGGGTCACAACAATGGATGAAAATGACCTTTATTAGAAACCTTATTATGTCCCGCAAAGGTGGCGTAAGGTTGTGGCGAGCGATATGTGCAGCACAGCGAAAGGGTTCAGCGAAGCGACGGCCTTAAGATGGCCCGGCGGACATGGAAGTCCGCCGCCGGACAGCGCGAAAAACATGACCGGGGTTTGGATCCAATACTTTGCAGCACTTTGCTGTTGGCAGAGTGACTTGTGCAGCGAGGAAACAAGTTCACTGCGAAACGGGAGCTGGAGACGACCCAGCTGACAGGATGTCAGAAAACCGAACTTAGACTGTATTCTTTTTTACACCTTGGGCGGAAATGTTACCATTGCTTTAAATCAGCAAGTTCTTAAATTAAAAAGCACGAGGAGCGAAGGTTAAGTCGGCCAACTGTCTGAGCGAAGCGAGTTGTTGGCC
>JAGVAS010000094.1 GCA_020060185.1 Desulfovibrio sp.
AACCGGTAATTTTTCGGAAAAACCGATAGGCAATAGCTGAAAAAACGTCAATTTCAGATCCCGCAAGATTTAAAAATAATTTCATGCGTCAGCACTGAGTAATGCGCACGCCGATTGCATTATTGACAGCATTGAGAATTGCCGGGGCAGTAGGGATAAGCGGGGGTTCACCCACTCCCTTGGCACCGAAAGGACCGGTTTCTTCCCTGTCTTCGACAATCAGAGAAATTATTTCGGGAACATCTTCAACGGTGGGAACAAGGTAATTGGAAAAGCCGGGATTAAGGATTATACCCTGTTCCAATACCAGTTCTTCCGTCAGCGCGTACCCGAGCCCCATCACGCACCCGCCTTCAATCTGCCCCTCCACCATCCTGGGATTAATGGCCTTGCCCACATCGTGGGCTGCCACTATTTTTAAAACCGTCACTTCACCTGTTTCCGTATCCACCTCCACCTCTGCCCACTGCGTGGCGAAAGCGTAAGTAGCATAAGGAATACCTTTACCTGTTTCCTCATCCAGAGGAGAAGTGGTAGGATTAAAACAGCCATGTCCAAGGGCTATTCTGCCTTCGCGGCGGCATTGCTTAATAACATCCTCCAGGGGTACAGAATGTTCGGGATTAGAACGAGCAAAGATCTTGTAATCCTTGAAATCAAGTTCTTCCTCGGGTATGTTTAATAAAATGGAGGCTTTTTCCCTTAGAGGCTTTTTGACGGTTTCTGCCGCAGCCTTTACAGCATTTCCAGATATATAGGTTTGCCGGCTGGCTGAAGTAGCTCCACCTTCGGGAGTCACCCCCGTATCACCGGAAACGACACGAATTCTTTCTATTCCTACCCCCAGCTCTTCGGCTGTAATCTGTGCCAGAACAGTATTGGAACCCTGGCCAATATCTGCGCATCCCGTTAACAGGACCACCGTGGCATCATCGAGCAGGTCGATAAACGCCCCGGCCGGGTTGGCCATACCGGTATTCCCAATACCATACCACATACAACCTATACCCCAGCCTCTTTTTTTCATAAAACCCCCTCCCCCATTACCCTTTCTTTTACCCTGTTCATGGTCTCTTCAATTCCAACACTCTGTTGCAGAACCTGGGAGGTAGCCGTAGTAGAGCCGGCATGAAGAAAATTTTTTTTCCTGATTTCCCAGGGGTCCATCCCCAGGGCTTCAGCCAGCAGGTCCATCTGCGTTTCGTGGGCAAAACCAACCTGGGGAACACCAAAGCCGCGCATGGCCCCGCAGTAGGGGTTGTTAGTATACACACCATAGGCGTCAACATGAACATGGGGGACCTCGTAAGGTCCTGTAGCGTGAACAGCCGCCCTGGTAACCACTCCCGGACCGTAAGAGGCATAGGCTCCGGTATCGGCTACAATCTCCACCTTTACCCCTAGCAGCATCCCTTCGCTGGTAGCAGCGCTGATGTACTTAATCGTATAGGGGTGCCTCTTTCCGGAGGCAAAGAAGGATTCCTCGCGGGAATAAGTAAGTTTTACCGGACGGCGGGTATGCCAGGCCAGCAGGGCGGCATGACACTGAGTGGATATATCCAGTTTGCCTCCAAAACCTCCGCCTGTGGCCTGCTGGATTACCCTGACCCTGCTCTGTCCAATCCCCAGGACCGAGGCAATCTCTGACCGGTCATAATGAGGGTTTTGGGTAGAAGTCCAAACGGTTATATTATCGCCTTCCCTAAGGGCCAGGCTGGATTCCGGCTCCATGGCCGCATGCTCCACAAAAGTGGTCCGGTAAATTCTTTCAATAACCACCCCGGCTTTTTCCAGGGCCTGTTGAATGTTTCCTTTCCTAATCTTACGGTGCATAAGTATATTGCTTCCCTTATGAACCGGAGGAGCTTCCGGGGCCATGGCTTCCTGGGGTGAAAAGACCCCGGGTATTTCCAGCAGCTCCACTTTGATTTTATCCAGGGCCTCTGCCGCGATATCCCGGTTTTCTGCCGCCACCAGGACCAGGGCATCTCCAACGCGCCTTATTTTGTCGGTTACCAGCACGGGTTCATCTTTTAAAATGATCCCCACGCTGTTACGTCCCGGTACATCCCCTGCCGTCAGGACCGCAGCTACCCCGGGAAGAACGGCGGCTTCTGTATAGTTAATTTTTTTAACCAAGGCACTGGGCACCCGGCTGCGCAGAACCCTGCCCCAGAGCATTCCCGGCAGGACAAGATCATCGGTATAACGGGCGGCCCCGGTAACCTTGTTCCAATCCTCCCGGCGCTGCAAGGACTTTCCGATAACATGAAAACCCGGCAAAATATATTCACTCCTTACTAAAGTTAAGTCAAAAATTAAAAAAAAAAGGTCCGGCTCCACAAGTCAGGCCCAGCATAAGTATATTGCCTGCCCGGGCCAAAGGAACCAGACCAGTATGTATGAAATGCAAACCGGCAATCCACAATAATTCATCTAGTTTTTTATAAGGAAGAAAAGTAGCCAAAGCTATCATCCCTTAACTTATCCTATAACCAAGCTTTTTCCCGGAAAATAAACCTTTTATAATATTGATATTACCTATCTTCCAGGTTAATCCACTCCTGCTCGAAAACTTTTTTGGCAACCTTCCAGGAATTATTTACATGTTCTGCAGCCTTTTGACCCGCCAGAAAAGAATCACCGCTTTTAATGACCCTGAAAAGTTCCTGGTGTTCCTGCAACGTTTCCGTGGGCCTTCCCGGGACAGTCCAGACATAAATTCGGGAAATAGAAATAAAGGCCCGCAGGTTTTTTAACATCTGTATCAACATTTCATTCCGACTTGCTTCCACCAGCTTTTCATGGAAACGGTTGTTGCAATTTGCCAATTGCCTGAAGTCTTGGGCATTTAAAGCAATTCTGGATTCTTCCAATATCCTGGATAGTTCTTCCTTTTGTAAATCGTCTATTCTTTTTGTAGCAAGATATGCCGCCATTCCTTCCAGGGCACCGCGCACTTCATATGCTTCACGGGCCTCTTTACGTGTAAACTTGCGCACAATCATTCCTTTATATGGTTTCCTTATAACAAAACCTTCACGCTCCAGCCGTTTTAAAGCATCCCTTACCGGGGTGCGGCTAGTTTCCAGTTTTGCTGCGATCTCAGTCTCCAGAAGATGCTCTCCCGGTTTATAGTAACCGAAAATTATGTACTCCTTAATTTTATGATAAGCGATTTCATCCGATGGAATCTTGTTCATGTTACTATTTACCCCTCATTTAATCACTTTAATTGTATACAATAGTGTATACCTTTGTCAATTAAAAGTTTTTCTAAATATATAAACCGGTTCTCTGGTCTATAAGCACTGCTCTTTTACTATATATAAATAAACACCCACTTCAACAGGTCGTCTGGGAGTAAAAATGCAATGTATAAAAGTTTTAGGAAAAAATTTTTATATTTCTATCTTCCCGGAATTATCGCCGTCTCCATAACCATAGCAATGGTGATATATCCCAAAGAAGCCTTTGAGGCCGCTTTAAACGGCCTGTCTATCTGGTGGAACATCGTCTTTCCGGCTCTTTTACCTTTTTTTATTTTCTCCCAGGTGCTGATCGGACTGGGTATTGTCCACTTTCTTGGTGTTTTACTGGAACCTGTGATGCGTCCGGTTTTTAACGTCCCGGGAACGGGCTCCTTTGTTATGGCTATGGGTCTTGCTTCCGGTTTTCCTATCGGTGCCGTACTGACCAGTAAACTACGGCAGCAGAAACTATGTAATAAAGTCGAAGCGGAGCGTCTTATCAGTTTTGTCAACACGGCCGATCCCCTGTTCATGTTTGGAGCTGTAGCTGTGGGTATGCTTCATGCCCCTCAAACAGGTTTTGTCATAGCTGCAGCACACTACCTGTCCAGTATTTCCGTAGGGTTAGTTATGCGCTTTTATAAAGCTCGCCCCATAAAAAAAGAAAAAAATAAACATAAAGAACAGAAAAACATCTTTATCCAGGCCCTTGAAGCGCTGGTTAAGGCCCGGCAAGAAGACAGCCGTCCAATCGGACGGCTTCTGGGAGAAGCTATCAGGGATTCTATTAACACTCTCTTGCTTATCGGGGGGTTTATCATTCTCTTCTCTGTAATTATTTCCATGATGGACCTGGTCGGAGTCGTAAAGTATCTCTCCTCCGGGTTTTCCCACATTCTTTCCTTAATAGGTCTGGATACCGCTCTTTCCCTGGCTTTTATTAGCGGTCTTTTTGAGATCGATCTGGGATGCCAGCTGGCCAGTACCATACAGAACGTAGCAATGGATCAAAGAATCATCGCCATAAGCGCGATCATAGCCTGGAGTGGATTATCTGTCCATGCCCAGGTAGCAAGTATTATCAGCCCCACTGACATCAATATTTTCCCTTATATTTGTGCCAGGATCCTTCATGCCGTGCTGGCTGGCCTTTACTGCTTGCTTCTCCTGGGACCTATTCAGCTTCCGATTTTACTTGACACAAAAACTTTACCGGTTTTCTGGCACACTATACCTCACGGAAGCTTACCTTTCTGGTATGAAAGGACTATCTTTATGGGAGGGCGCGTTCTGGTTATTCTCGCCTCTTTGCTGTTTATTTCCCTTCTTGTTAGCTACTTTGAAAAAATAAACAGGAAAACAGGAAAAGCGAATATTAGACGTTTTTAGAATTTAAAGCGAATTTTTCCCTGATCATCTGGTAAACCTGGGGAGGCACCAGGTCCCTTATATCTCCACCGTAACCGGCAACCTCTTTTACAATGCTGGAGCTGACGAAGGAATACATATTATTTGTCATCATAAACATCGTTTCCACATTTCGGTTTAATTTTCTGTTTACCAGGGCCATCTGAAACTCAAACTCAAAATCTGACATGGCCCGTAAACCCTTAATAATAATAGAAGCATTCCGCTTTTGAACATATTCTACTAAAAGCCCCTCGTAAAAATCTACTTCTACATTGTCGTAATGATTCACAATACTGTTAAGCATTTTTACTCTTTCATCCATGGAAAACATGGCATTTTTTCTGGGGTTTTCCAGTACAGCGACAATTAAATAATCAAATACTTTGCTGGCACGATCGATGATATCCAAATGGCCATTCGTTACAGGATCAAAGCTACCCGGATAAACGGCTTTTCCCAATTAAAATTGCCTCCCTTCAACAGATTAAACGCCGTTTTTTTATAATATTTCCACGTTTTTTAAGAGTACAAGGAGAGTATCTCCGTAAATTTTTCTTTGCCAGGGTTGAAAAGGGGCGTTTTCCAGCCATGTTTCCCTTTCCTCAGCGTGGCTATCTCTCTCAACCGCAATTATGCCTCCGTTTTCCACCAGGTTTTCTTTAAACAACAAATGTAATATCTCCGCTATACCCTGGTATTTATAAGGCGGATCTATATAAATAATATTAAATTGTTCCTTTTTCCCCCCTAAAATTTTCAGGGCACGATGAACATCACATGGTAAAACCGTGGCAAATTCCTGCATACCTGTTAATAAAATGTTCTCACGAAGCAAT
Organism: Desulfovibrio sp.; assembly: GCA_020060185.1. Taxonomy (GTDB): domain Bacteria; phylum Bacillota; class Dethiobacteria; order DTU022; family UBA8154; genus UBA9862. The sequence goes on from JAGVAS010000094.1 coordinate 5,498, forward strand.
TGAACCGAATAGCCGTCTTTTTCGGCAAAAACAGTCCTTCTGGCTCCCCTGCTTAACGCTTCTATACCAACATTTCCGGTTCCTGAAAAAAGATCCAAAAAGCTGGCATTGTTAATATCGTCACTTATTATATTAAAAAAAGCAGACTTTACCTTTTCGGAAGTGGGGCGAATTTTTCTTCCCTTGGGTGATTTTAAAAGCCTGCCTTTGGCCAAGCCAGCAGCTATCCTCATATGTCACCTCCTCTAAAAAAAACAATATTGCAAATATACCGATGGTATTGTAACATCTTATTTCCTAAAAAGCAAGGTTACTGGTAAATATTACCTATCATTTTTATTACAAAAAAAAAGAATAAATAACATAAAGATGCACATAATATTAATGCATCAACAATATTCCCCATAAGCTCTTCCTCCGGTTTCTCCTCTCCCAACCCCTATGGGCGAAAACAAAAAGTGTTTTCGCCCATAGGGGGATTTTTTGGATAATAAAAAGAATCAGTACGGTTTATTTAACAACAGTGCTCTTTGAAATAATATTAAAAATTTAGAAGGAAGGAAGTAAAGGCAAAAGGTTACAAGCAAAAAAAAATTTTTTAAAGCGGGCCGAAGCCCGCTATTTGGTAACAATTACAGAAGTTGTGCAGTACCTGCAGGTGATTTAGGAGCAGGTTGTTGAGCAAGTTGGGAAGTTTGAATTGTACCTTGAGCCATTTGATCTTCTACTTGCTGGATCATTTTTCTTACCATGTAACCACCGACGTAACCATTTTGCCGGGAAGTCAGCTCACCTTTGTCAACCCCGGCGTAATTGGCTAACCCGATCTCGTTAGCAATTTCGTATTTAAAGTTCTCCAAAACCTGCTGTGCACCGGGAACCAGGACTCTGTTACGACCAGCGTTTCTTTGTCCGATAGGCATTTATTTTCACCTCCTTCTGCGAGAATCTAAGCTTATTATTTCTCAAGGAATGACTAATATACTTAGAAGTTTCTCCTAAAAATATAATATTATTTCCTGTTTATAACAAAAAAATTCCTTGAAAGTTTGATTTTTTCAAAGAAAGTTTCTTTTTTTTCAAGAATTTTTTAAAAGTACTTTTTGTTTTAGGAGTTTGTCTCCTCCGCCAGTTTATTAAGTTCCGCCAGCAACACGAGTAAATTGACATTATGCCTTCTAGCGCTTTTTTCCAGGTCTTCCTCTCCTACAGCCATACATTCACCGCATTTCATACCGAAACTCTCCAGGACTTTGTATGCTTCAGGGTAAAGCTGAAGAACTTGTAAAATAGTCATTTCTTTATGTATCATTTTACTCAACCTGCTTTTCATTAAATGTATTATCATATTAAATTCATTTTTAACCTGAAAAATTCCTGCTTTAAAATCCAGCATTTTTCTTGTTTTTAAAAAGGAATTATGTTAAAATTAATGGTGTTTGTTTACAGAGGAGGTGTAAAAAATGGCCAGCAGGTGTTTTTATTGTGGAAAAGAAAAAGCCAGCGGTTTTATACTCAGTCACTCACATATCAGGACAAAGCGTACATGGAAACCGAATATCCAGAAGGTTAAAGCTATCATTGACGGTCTTCCCCAGAGGGTCAAGGTTTGTACCCGCTGCCTGAAAGCAGGAAAAGTTAAAAGAGCTATTTAGGCTTATAAGCACGTACAACATGCGGGAATAAGAAAATAAAAGCGCATTTTCCACTGCGCTTTTTGTATGAAAATGAGTTGGCGAAGGTTGGTGCTCGCTTTAAGGGTTCGCTTGAGACAGGTTTTACAGCTTAGCTCAGGCCCTCGATTGGCCTGCCCGGCAGAGCTCACTTCCATGTTCGCGCTGTCCGGCGGCGGTCTTCCATGCCCGCCGGGTTATCTCAAACCTTCGCATCGCTGAACCTGTTTGACTCCTGCTGCACATGCCGCTCTCCACAACCTTGCGCCACCTATGTGGAACATAATACGGTATCTAAAAAAGTTCGTTTTCATTTATTGTTGTGATCCACAGGGTCATGGCGGTCAGTAATTAACTATTACAAACGTCTAATTCTACTGTTTCCGGATTTCCTTGCATACATCCTTTCCTAACCTTTACCCAGAAGCCCTTTTAATATGTAGCCGATAAACCTGGGAACTTTGATTACATAAAACCTCATATCAAAACCCTCCTTTTACTTTTCGAAGAATTTCCCCTAAAAATTATTAATAGTATATAGGCGCCATCCCATCCAGATTAAAATGAAACCAAACAGCAGGGGCCATAAATATAAGGGCAGTGTATTTACAACGAGCGCTATTCCGGCAACGGCAACAATAACACCGCCACATTTTCTTAAAAAAGAGTTCAGGCGATTCTTTCTCAAAAAAGAACACCCCGCTTATCCCGGTTTAGTGTTATTATATTCAAGCGAGGAAAAAATGTTAAAAAACTTTCAGTATAAAACAAATTTCTAAAGCAACCCCGTTTTCACCTGCATGGCCAATACAGGCACTTCCGTATTTCCTTTTTGTTTCTCCGGCAAACCTGCTTTTTATGAGAATTTCCACATACCCGATAGCTTGCGCAGGCCCTCGGAAAGGGCATCCAGATCATGGACCACAGCTGTAACCTCTTCACTGCTGGCCGCTGCTTCCTGTGCCACAGTGGAAATGGAATGGACGGCCTGGACCATTTTTTCCGTTTCATCTGCCTGCAGGCGGGAAGTACTAGCTATTCCGGAGATTACTTCTTCCATATTCTCGATAAGCTTCATGATGGAATTAAAAGCTTCCTTGGCCTGGTTGGTCTGTTCCAGTCCCAGGGAAACGGCCTGGACAGATTCCCCGATAGAAGACTGTATATTCTCTACCAGATCATTAATTTCCTTGGTAGCTTCAGAAGCGTTCTCAGCAAGTTTGCGCACTTCTTCGGCCACCACGGCGAACCCCCGGCCGTACTCACCGGCCCTTGCTGCTTCAATAGCAGCATTCAGGGCAAGGAGATCTGTCTGTGCGGCTATTTCATTGATAAGCTTTAAGAACTTGACAATTTCCTGGGAGCGCTGGCTTAATTCCTTAATTTTGGCATTAACAGAATCTATGGATTCACTTACCCTTAATACCACCGCATCACCACTACGGGCTGTTTTGACCGCATTCCTGGAAAAATCGGCAACATACTGGGCTTTCCCGGCATTTTCATTGGAAACCCTGGACATTTCCTCTATGGAAAATAATAACTGTTGAACCTGCTCGGCCTGATCCTGACTGCCGGCGCTTACCTGCTCACTGCCAGAAATAATTTTTTCTGAGGCAGCGGTTAAATGATCTGTATGCTCGCTGACAACCTTGAACCATTTGTTAATCCCCTTGGCTACCCTCCGAATATTATCCGCCAGCTGGCTTAATTCCTTCCAGCCGTACTCTTTTTTTTGAATTTCTAAACTTAAATCCGCATTAATAAGCCCTTCAGTAACTTCCAGCAAAAAAACTAAAATTTTCGTAAGGGAATTAAAAAAGAAATAGCCTGACAAAAGGGCAACAACAATTCCGGCCCCGGCCCCGAGCAAAAGGCTGGATAAGTTCCACCCCAAAACATAAAGGAAGAGCAATATTGCCCCGGAAATAATTAAACCCTGGCAAAAATTAAAGATCAGGAGCTTACTGCGTACAGAATTCACCTGTTTACCACCCCCTTGTAATTATTTTGAATCTATGCATAAGCATCCTTTAAATTTTCCTGGACAGAGCGTATTTTTTGTTCTATGGAAGCACTGATATCCCTGCGGTCATCAATTTTAATTGTTGTAAGCACTCTTTGCGCCCCACTTAAAAAAGGCACTTCATGCATCCTGCGGGCCAGAACCAGAATTTCTTCCAGGTCCCCTTCGAGAATGGTACCCATTGCTGTAAGCTCATAACGTATATTACCCTGGAATTTTTCCAGCTCTTTTACACAACCGGCCACAAAGCTGCTGATACTGGTAGAAGCTGTCCCAATGGGCACTACAGAGATTTGCAGTATTGCCACTTTCATCATCCTTTCTCTAAAAATATTAAAAACATTTAACCTTTCTACATAAAGTTATTATTTACCTTCTATAAAAAAATTTTTTCGCAGATGTATGTTGGCAATCCAATAATCCAGCAAAAATCTGAAGTACGATATCCAACTGAGAAATAAGAATAAGCATTATTATAGAAGCAATATTGCAAAATATCAAGATATTGGGTTCTTAAATAAATAAGGCAGTGTTTTTTATTAAAAAAATGTACCTGTTTGAATCTAGTTTATCATTGACATATTATCATTTAGGTTTAGAATATAACTATAAAATAAAGCAATTAACGCTGAATCCATTTGGAACGGGGGAACCGTTTTTTTGGGGTGAATCTATAAAGCAAACAGCGGTCATCCATTTAAACCTAACAACCGCTTTTGCTTAAGTAGGGTTAGTCCTTTCCAACCCGAACCCGTCAGCTAACCTCGTAGGCGTCAGGAGAGGAGATGGTCTAATTGGTTAATCATGGCCCTTCTCCATGATTTTTTAATTTTTACAACTTAATTAGCCTGGGAGTCAGCGCGGGGGGCTGTAAAGTCAGCCGAATGTCGACCAGTTTTTGAGATTTCTTTACCTGGGAATCTGGAAAAACTGGTTTTTTTCTTAATAGCGAAGGGAGAGAGGGCCTGTGAGCACCAGGGGAATCATGGAAGAACAGATCACTAATGCCATGATTAAATTACAAAAAAACCAGACCGGAAGAGGAGCAGAGCAGGGAAAAAGTTTTATAGTACAAGACATGATCATCGTCCGGTTAAAAGGAGTATTAACCCCTGCCGAGAGAAATTTAATCCAAGAAGAGGACGGCCCGAGATTAATTAAGGAGATAAGGCATCACCTGGAAAAAGTAACAAGGACAGCAATGGAAGAAATAATATTCTCTGTTACCGGTACAAAAGTAATTAGCGTTCATGGTGATATCAGTACCAAAACCGGAGAGATGATCGATGTTTTTATTTTGGAAAAAAATTTGGAAGCGGCATTAACCGGAGAAATTTAAGTTTTTTATAATTACGTATTCTGGGAGATAACCGTCAGGGCAGTTCTGTTTTACGGTTATAGACCAGCAGTTTACCAGTAGGGAAACGGCTGGTCTTTTATTTTGACTTTTAAAACCTTTAATGAGAAAGGATGTTTAAAATGCTCGAACTGAAAGAGTATCTGGCACCGGGCAAATATATCAATTCCTCAGATGAAAGAATTGTGCATAAGGCTTTATTACTTGCCAAAGGGTGCAGAGACATTAAAACAATTGTGGAGAGGGTTTTTTTATATGTAAGAGATCAAATAGATTACGATCCCGAGATGAAAAATCAAAATTTTAAAGCCTCTGCCATTCTGGTTTTTGGCAGGGGCAATTCTGCCGGAAAAGCCTGCCTGCTTGCGGCCCTGTGCAGGGCTAATGAAATTCCGGCGGGGATAAGTTTTCAGCGCCTCCAGGACTTGAAACAATTAAAAGGTAACACTCAGCGGCCTGTAATTAAATGCCATGCCATTACCAACATTTATGTTGAAGGGCACTGGATTAAGCTTGATCCCACTCTCAATCGCTGGTTTACACTTGCCCGCAATTGTTTTGCTCCAGGTTTTAACATCGACCATGACGCTTTAATAGCAGAAAAAGACTGGAACGGAGCCGACAATTACAGGATTATGGAAGAAAGTCCCGTTTTTAATGATCTCCCCACCTCGTGTCAGAATATTTTCTCAGCAAAGGAGTGTTAATTGAATTATGTACGTGGTGATTGCCGGTTGCGGAAAAGTTGGCGCACAACTTTCCAATACACTGGCAGAGGTAAAACATAACGTTGTAATTATTGACAAGGACCCGCATTCTTTTGAAAAACTCGATCCTACCTTTAACGGCCTAACCGTCCTGGGAAATGCCATTGACGTAGATATACAGCGTAAAGCCGGTATTGAAAAGGCAGAGGTGTTCATTGCCGTCACCGATGATAACAATACAAACCTTATGGCTGCCCAGGTGGCTAAAAAAATTTACCATGTTCAAAACGTAATGGCCAGGTTTAATGGCAGGCAGGAGGAAACAATTTATGAACGGCAGGGAATCAAGATTATCTATCCCATTGACCTGGAAGCATGGAAGGTTATAAACCTGCTTAACGGAAAGCATTTAAACCGCTGCACCTGCTGGCACCTGGAAGAAATAACAATTTTTAAAGCCGCTTTTTCCAGTAAAGCCACCGGCCAAAAAGTCGAAGAAATCGAAGTGCCCGGGCGCTTAACAATAAATGTAATTATACGCCATGGAAGTTTAAGTATAATTCCACTGAAGGAAACTGTTATCCAATCCGGCGATATTGCGGTTATAACCATCAGGGAAGAAGCCTTAAAACAGGCCGGCAAATGGTTCCAGAATTTGAACGGGGGGGTTGTATAATGCGTGTAGCCATAATCGGCGGCGGCAAGGTAGGTTACTATCTCGTTAAAACATTGTTGGAAAGAGGCCATGCAGTTACTTTAATAGAAAAAGATCCCGGCCGCGCCAGGCAGGTCGCAGAAGAACTGGGAATCGTGGTTATAGGCGGTGATGGTTCAAACCTGCAAACATTAAGGGATGCTGACGTAGACCAGGCCGATGTCTTAGCAATAGTTACGGGAAGGGACCAGGATAACCTGATCGCTGCCCAGATCGCCAAAGAAAACTTTCAGGTGCCGCGGGTAATCGTGCGCGTTAACAACCCTAAAAACGAAGTAATTTTCCATCACCTGGAAATAGAATCTACAGTGAGCAGTACCGGTATAATCTCCAACCTGATCGAGGCTGAAGCAACAACCAGGGAAATTAAAACGCTGCTAACCTTTCAACGTGGGGCCATGACTATTGTAGAAGCATTGCTTAAGGAAAATTCACCGGTTATTAACAAAACGATTACGCAGATTGCAGCAAAGTTGCCGCAAAGCTGCGTTCTGGTCGCCGTTTTCAGGGGGGAAAAGATAATTTACCCCCGTGGAGATACCAGGCTGCATGAAGGAGATATAGTAATCGCCGTTACAGCTCTGCAGAGCCAGGAGCTGCTGGAAAGAGCCCTCCTCGGACCTGCTCATAACAGGGTGAAGCAGCCATGACCCATCGAGAAACGATTGTTAAAGAATACAAGGAAGTAATCCATTACGTAGCTATTTTGACTATGGGTGTCGGTTTCATCGAGCTGCTGCCGCTGCTGGTATTATTTTTCCAGGGCTGGACATCAAGAGATTTTTGGGCTTTTGCCTTTCCGGCCAGCCTTGGAATCGTTTTGGGTTTTATTTTTTTTAAGTTAACCTACCGCTCTGAGCATTCCCTTTCCATCAGATCCGGTGCTGTAGTGGTAGCGGTAGCCTGGGTTGCAGCTGTTGCTATAGGAGCCCTGCCTTTTATCATCGGGGGACAGCTTTCCCCGCTGGATGCGGTTTTTGAGTCCATGAGCGGCTGGACTACAACAGGCTTAACGATGCTCGATCTACGCGGAGCCAGAGCAATTTACCTTTTTTGGCGAAGTTTTATGCAGTTTGCCGGCGGCGCGGGAATAGCCGTGCTGATGTTATCGGCAGTGATCGGGCCGAAAGCCAGCCGTCTTTATGAAGCCGAAGCCCGGAATGACAGGTTTCTACCCAGTGTGATCGACACAAGCAGGATCCTGTTAAGACTCTATCTAACCTATTTGTTAATCGGGGTATTGTTATACGTAACCATGGGAATGTCCTGGTTTGACGCCATTAACCACTCCATGGCCGCATTATCTACCGGTGGTTTTTCTACCTTTTCGGAAAGCATCGGCCATTGGAACAGCCTCCCCATAGAAATCGTCACGATCGTCTTAATGATCCTGGGAGCTACAAACTTCGCCACGCATCATGCCCTGTTACAGCGTAAACGTCTTAAAGTATTACTGGATAACGAGTTTATCCTGTTCTTTTTCTTGATCAGCCTGTCAGTACCCCTGATCGTTTATGCTTTAATCAGTACTTTTAACCTGGAACTGGCTCATACGATCAGGATTTCACTCTTCCAGGCCGTTTCCGCCCTTACTACAACCGGGTTTCAAACGATTTCTTTTCCTAATTGGAACGAGTCAACAATTTTTTTAATTGTCCTCCTGATGATTATCGGAGGTGGAACCGGCTCTACAGCCGGTGGTATAAAACTGTACCGGGTTTCCATAGTGTTAAAAAGTATCTACTGGTCCGTAGTTTATCACCTGTTTCCCAAATCTGCCGTTTTACGCCGCAGCATCAACAAACAGGGGGAAATAGTGCTCGTAAACAATGAGCATCTAGTAGAAGTGCTAACCTATACTTTCCTGTATCTCTTAACGTATCTCACTGGGGTTATAATTTTCATGCTTTGCGGCTTTGGTTTACAGGAATCAATGTTTGAATTTGCTAGCGCCCTGGGAACAGTAGGCCTCTCCACAGGAGCTACGGGGCCCGGCATGCCGGCTCTAGCCAAGATAGTACAAATTCTCGGTATGTGGTTGGGGAGACTGGAGTTTATGGCCATTATCCTGGCGATAACTAAATTAATAAAAGATCTCCACTTCGTAAACCCGGGTGTAAAATCCACGTCATTTAGACAATCAGGAAAAAGTTAAAGGTATCACGTGACAGGGATACCTTTTTTCCAGACATACTATTAATATAACAGGGATAAGGGATCTCCTTAAGAGTGGAAAAAGTTCATTTGACTAAGTTATTTGTTTATTGTATAATGTATTTGTATGGCTGCACTTGATTTACCCGAAAACCCGCAGCATATAGGTTAAAAAACTATGCCGAAGTGGTGGAACTGGCAGACGCGCTGGACTCAAAATCCAGTGTCCGCGAGGACGTGCGGGTTCGACTCCCGCCTTCGGCACCAGAAAAGGCTTTCCGTTAATCGGAAAGCCTTTATTTATTGAGTTTTGCTGCACCTTTTAACCGTGTGGATAACGCTGCGGATGCTTTACACCTGCTGAACAAAAGCTAAGGAGGCCTTCAACTATAAAATGAGCTAAATTATTTTTGGGGCGCAATGGTATATGGCCAAGGGACGATTCTTAAGTATATCAATAAATTTTTTACCGGGTCCTCATCGTCAAAACAATGTCTTTCTTCTCATTTCACCAGACATTCCGCTGGTTCAATTGGCCTGGATATATTTCTGGCATGCTTTTGCAGCCTTACTTTTTAACCTGCAGAACTTCCTTCGTCCCAACACGCACAATTTCATTAACCGGCAAGTAATGATCCGTTGAAATTAACTCCCTGCTTTTTTCCACTTCGCCCTCGTATACCAGACGATATACTTTAACTTTATATCCTTCTTCTCCTTTTTGAACCTGCTGCCTGACCCCTTTTGCCAAATTGGGGTCGGGATATTCCAACAAACTAGGTGGGATTGTTTCAACCTCCTCGGTAACAATTTCAATATTCCTGGCAGGATCTTTTTCCGCACCAAAAACTGAGAAAGTTAAAGATTCGTCTGCCTGGCCCGCCAAAATTATAGGAAAATCCCTGTTGTTTTTTATCTTTAAATCAAGCAAATCATAAGCTACTGTAGCGTCCTGTCCCAGCGGGACATAAAAAACAGGCCTGCTGTGACAGGATCTCTGTACGATTTCCAGTTCGGCCCGTAGAGCGACCTGGTACAGGGTTGTTGCCACCTGGCAAATTCCCCCTCCAACTCCGGGAACAAGCTGCTTGTTTTGAAGTACGGGTGCCTCTAAAAAGCCCTTTTCTTTCGTTGTCGGACCAACAACCTCGTTAAAAGAAAAGGTCTGGCCGGGCTCTATTATCCAGCCGTTAAGGGCTGCAATGGCCAGCTCTATGTTATGGTTTCTATTGTGATTCTCACTATCCAGAGGGGTTTCATATGAGGCCAGACACTCGCTGAAATCAGGAAGATGTTCTCTCGTTACCTGCGGTAAGATAATACTTACGTGTAAGGGAATGTATTCTAATCTGCCCTGTCTTAAATACTCGTCGATAACCCTCTTGCTCTCTGCAATGTTTAATTTGGCCCCCGGTTTATCTTCCAGGTAAAGGGGAGTACCCTTTTCAATAACAAAGCTGGCATTTTCAGGTTCCCTGTCTATATATTCACGCAAAGCTTCCAGTTCTTTCTGCAGGTAAGAAGAAGAAACAACAAGAGGGACTTCCAGTGATTGCCGGTAAGGCAGCCACCTGACCACATTAAGAGTTTCAATCCACGCCCCCGTGCGAGGGGCGACTATGGAAATGGCTTTTTCTACAGCTTCATCAATTAAGTACTCATAAACACCACTGTAAAGGGGTATAGAAAAATCGCTTTCACCCCAGTGGAGAGTGATCATGGAGGGCTGGGACAATTCCCTGTGCAGCTTTTCCCTGGCGCCTGAAAAATCCAATCCTTCCAGTGAAATGCCTGAGACTTCTATCCCGGGACAGATTTTCTTATTATGATAGTAATAGTAAGCTGCCCCCACTCCTCCAGCGGTACTTATCAGCACTTGTAATAGTAGAATCAGTATAAGCCATATTTTGGAATAACCTGCCATTACCCCACTCCTAGGTTTGTTTGTCTCAATCCACGCCCCCACGGGGGACAACCTCTAAGCTCAAGGTGCCCTTCTATAAGTTCTCACCACGATACAGCCGCAGGTTCGGACCGTTTAAGTTGCGGGTGCGGGTGTGACGACCATTGTTTAACTCCTGGCCGCCAGCTTTCCTTATTCTCTGACTGACACAGCCAGTTCCATTAATTTCTGTGCCCCCATCGCATAAATACGGTTAAAAAGTTCTTCCGTAACCACCTCGTTTTCCAAGGCTATTACTTCACCATCGTCGGATTTTATATCTTTTAATAACGTCTTACCGATGAGGGACTGGCGCTGGCGCTGTACAAAGATGCCCGCAGGATCCAGATTACTCTTTATTTCAGGAACAAAGGGCGCTTTTACGTTACTAAAAGTGTCGGAAGGCTTGCTTTGCTCCCCAGCTCCTGAAAAGCTCCCCTCCTTAGGTAATCCTTCATCTCCCGGACTAAAATTTCCTGTTTTCCCCTCCAGGTTGGATAAGTTTTCACGGCCGGCTTGTGTTATAGTTCCAGCATCCTCTCCAACTACAAGGACTTCCTTGCCAATAGTAATCACATTTTGTACCGTAATAGATTTTTCAACTTGCCCTTCACTCTTATAATAAAACTCATCAAACTTCCCCGTTGCCGGATCAAAAGAATACTCACTGACGTCTCCCAGGTACTTTCCCTTTTTTGTTATGACTTTTGTACCGATAACATCGACACCCTTTTGAACCAATTCCTGCAATATACCTACCTTCAGCATATTAACCAGCACATTCTTGTCCTCTACGGTAACAGCAAACTCTCCAACCGCCTCGGCAGAACGGAAAGGAATTCCTTTTAATTCTTTATCCTCGTTTTTTTCATCGAGGAGCAAGAATTCCACACTTTTTTGCTGGGGATTAACAATCAGGCCTTTGATGGTGCCAATCTGCACTCCGTCTGCAATACTGATTACCGGAGAACCAATTATTTCCTTGCTTTTTTTCATTGTTCATCCTCCTTTTTTTGCCTCATAATTCCTGTTTGTTTGTTTCAACCCACGCCCCGCACGGGGGGCGACCATTTCATACCTGTCCAAAAAATTATTCTTTGAGCACTTGTTCCGCTCTTAATTTTATGAGGTGCGGCACCTGAGAAAAAGGCAGATTGGGGTGCTCTGCTTTGATTAATAGTTCATTTAATTTTTGCAGATAATTTACCAGCCGTTTAAACTGGCTGTATAAGGCCGGAGAAAGAAAAGAAGCGTTTTTCGACATAAAATCTTCCATCAGCTTTGCCGCCTCCATGTATTTGCCCAGTTCCCTGTAAAGAAAAACCAATTCCGTATAGATCATTCCCTTTATGGAACTGTCCTCAGCAGAATCCAAAGCCCTTTGGAATCGCTCAATGGCCAGGGTTACATTCTTCTCTTCTTTGGCCTGAAAGGCACTATTGATCAATTCTTCCAAAACTGTCTTTTCATCAGGCAATAATAATTCCTCCTTCTGTTCAGGTTCCCTGGTAACGGTTGGTAATAATAACTGTGGGTCACTTTTGCCGGCAGGCAATAAAAGAAGCGGAGTTATATTCCGCGTCTTGTGATAAGCAGTTATGCTGTAAATGATGTACCCCCCAAACACTGCCAAAAAAACAGTAGCAGCCAAGGCTGAAAGGGGAGAGATGATACTCACTATCCCTGGAAAAAGAGAACAAACAATCAGAACCCAGAGAACGAGAAAAAATATAAAGAGCTTTGAACCAAAAAACAAAGCTTTTTTTAATAACAAGAAATGAAAAAAGATAGCTGCAACTAATACAATAAAAAAATAATAAGCAACCACCTTGGACCCTCCTTGGACCCTCTCCTGAGCATTAATAGAGGAATAATTCGCCATAATAACCTTTTTTTCCTTTTTATTTTTGCTATCTTTAGAGAAAAGATTAAAAAAATTGTAATTTTAAAAAGGTTTTAAGACCTTTTTTCCAGTCGAATCCTGCGCTTGCCCGGGAAATAAAGCCTGCCAAAAGCGGCTTATTTGTTCTTAAAGGTGCAGAGCGTCTCCTTTTAGGTTGCAGGACATCCGTCCAACACCTGCCACAATTTACATGAAGGTGATTATTTTCACTTACAGAATCTATTACAAGGGGGTGATTCTTATGAGGAAGGCCTTAAAAATTGCTGTTCTGGTTGCCGCAGCCTCTGCATTTTTAGTATTGCTCAAGAAAAGGGCCTATAAAAAAGAAATTAAAGAATAACGAAAATCCTAACTAAAAACTATAAACACCCGCCTACTGGCGGGTATTCTTCTTTGCGGTATTCTTCTTTAATTTTGGTTTCAACCCACGCCCCCGCATGGGGAGCGACGGTCACTCAACTGGGGCGGGCAACGGCGGAGAAATTGTTTCAATCCACGCCCCCGCATGGGGAGCGACAAAGGGCTTTTAGTTTGTTGAGTTGATCTTCGTAGTTTCAATCCACGCCCCCGCATGGGGAGCGACTGCGGAAGAAAATGGTTTTTATGACTATCATGCAGCAATGTTTCAATCCACGCCCCCGCACGGGGGGCGACAGGAAGTAGACTGTGCTCTGCGCGGCAGCATGCTGGTTTCAATCCACGCCCCCGCACGGGGGGCGACAATTTATGTCGAGCCAACAGACATTACTGTCAAAGTTTCAATCCACGCCCCCGCATGGGGAGCGACTGGCTGTCCTGGCAACGTATTCGGATGCAGATCTGGTTTCAATCCACGCCCCCGCATGGGGAGCGACGGAACGCATCAGGGACAATATGCATGAGCTTGCTGTTTCAATCCACGCCCCCGCATGGGGAGCGACTCATAGCCAGCCTCATTCTGAAGCTACCACAATGTTTCAATCCACGCCCCCGCATGGGGAGCGACTTGCTTGGCTACTCCAGATCCACTGCACTGCTTCCAGTTTCAATCCACGCCCCCGCATGGGGAGCGACAAAGCAGTTTTTTTCCCGATTCCCCCACTCGTCTAGTTTCAATCCACGCCCCCGCATGGAGAGCGACACTAAGCCCCTGTGCCATAGGTCAATCCCCGGCTGTTTCAATCCACGCCCCCGCATGGGGAGCGACGTATATATCATAAATGCTTGTATTTCAAGGGTTTTAAGTCCGGTTTATGCGAGCCAGTTGTTTGCAGTTTTTTGTTTTAAATATCCTACGATAAAATTGCGGAAAACCATTGAATTATAGGGTGTGCGATACTTCAAGGCATTTCTGTTAGCTTCTCGTTCGCACTTCAAACAATCATTGATCCTTCCGGATCATAAATAGGTTTTGCGCCGACGTGCTCCACCCTTCTTTTCCAATTGCTACCAAGAAAGTAGTAACGCAGGCTGTCTTCATCTTTATCAATTATTTTTTCCAGCTTATTTTTTAATACAGTAAACTGCGCGGGATCCAGCAGGCATTCAAAAACGGAATTCTGCACCCTTTGACCGTAGTTGACACACTGCTTGGCCACATTACGCAACCTCTTTCTACCCTCCGGAGTCGTCGTACTTACGTCATAGGTAACCAGCACCATCATTGCTGTATGCTCCTCCTATTTCCAGACAAACGGCGGGTATCTGTCCATGTCACCCCTTAAGTGCCTGGCCAGCAACAGCGCCTGTGCGTACGGCAAGAGGCCCACCTTTATTTTTTCTTCAAGGAACGGATGGGTCAGTTCTTCTTGTTTTCGTTTTTGCCAGGCTTCGAGTACCGTCTTTCTGGCAGTTTCCTTCATAACAACGCCGCCCGATTCTTTTTGCACAAAGTCGCTACCAGTCAGCTGCTGCCGGTTAATCAAACTTAGTACCAGTCTGTCCGCCATGTACGGCCTGAATTCCTCCATCAGGTCTAGGGCCAGTCCTAATCTACCAGGCCGGTCGCGGTGCAGAGAACCTACGTAAGGGTCCAAACCCACCGTCTGCAAAGCGGCTTTGGTTTCGTGGAGCAGAAGAGTGTAAAGAAACGAAAGTAGCGCGTTAACGTTGTCTCGTGGCGGCCTGCGATTGCGGCCCCGCATGTAGAATTGTTCCTTCTGGTTTACGATAAGCCTATCAAATACAGAGAAGTATTTGCGGGCCGTTTCTCCCTCGATTCCCCTCACTTCATCCAGCCCCGGCCCTTTACTCAACTTCAGCACGTTTCGGGCCATTAATTTAACAGCTTCCTCTATATCACCCGTTTCCACCTTCTCCCCATAATCGCTAATAAAGCGCCGCAGGACCGTTCTGCAGTTTGCTATTTTGCCGACAATGAAAGCTGACGCCAGACTCAGATTCCGAATCAGCCCACCGGTATTGTTTTCTTCTCAACAAGACGTTCCCCCGGGGAGTACCATGTAAAGTGACTTTTTAGCAAATGCCACCGACTCTTGTCTTTATCCTTGTCGGAATGGGCATAAAAAGCCATAACGTCCTTCACTCCCTGACCTCTCATTAACATTCAAGAAGAAATAAAACTAACATTACTTCTATTATACCAGGGGTGGGGTGACAATTGTTGACATAGCGGGAAGATAAATAAAATATTTTAAGAATTTTCTAGCGTTGTGCCTGGTAAGAACGTAGGGATTTTTGTAGTTCGTCGACAATTTCAGCAGCCATGTCCTCGGGAGCGATAACTCTGGCCTCGCAACCGAAGCTCATCACCCAGCTTTTTAACCGGTCGGCGCCGCTGACGGTAAGGGTAAGAATGATGGAATCGTCCTCCATCTGTTGAATTTCCTGTGAAGGATGCCACACCCTTTCTTTAATATAGCGAGCCTGGCGCGGGCTGAACCATATTTTGACGGTCTGGACGGCATCGCCCCGAAATAACTGGAAGGCGTCCTTAAAATAATCCTCGGGAGAAAAATCATCCCTGACGGTATACGTCTCCTCGGATAAAGCAACGCTTTTGATACGATCCAGGGCGAAGATACGTACCTCCCGGCGGGTGTGACAGTACGCCAAGAGATACCAAGCGCTCTGGTGGTAAATCAGTTTGTACGGGTCGACGGTTCGGAGTTTTGTATCATCCCGCGAAATCGTGTGGTAAAGAATAGTCAGGGATTTTTTCTCCTGCATAGCTTTACCTATGGCAACATAACAAGCGGCTACCTTTTCCTCGTCTCCTCGCAACGGTTCCAGTTCGAAAGAAATGTTTTGGCGTAGTTCACCGAAGTCTATACTGATAGTTTCCGGCAGCAGCGAACAAATTTTTTCAAAGGCGCTGGCGATCTGTTTTTCATACGAGGTACCTTTACATTGTTTAAGCAGATTGTGTCTAAGGTATAAAGCTACCAATTCACCTTCGGTGAGCCGCAGCAGGCCGATGGAGAAGTCTTCCTGGGTGTAACATCTTTTTAAGGAGCAACTTTTTTGGAGCGGAGCAGATATACATGAAACAAATATTCCACAAAAAGGTAATTAGCAATAAACTGGATGAGGACAGACGGTATTTGCATATAATCAAAAGCGAGTATTCTATTTCGTTCCAAACCTTCTCTTTCCATAAGCCGAAGTGTGTGCAAAGACAACGGTAATTTTACTCCCAGCAAAAGCAAGGAAGCGAAGGGTTCCCCCTAAACTGAACTCATGGCCTGGGCCAGATCGGCGATCAGATCTCCGGGATCTTCCAGGCCGACCGACAGGCGGATTAAATCCCCGGTAATACCCGCCTTTTGCCTGATTTCCGGCGGCATGGCGGCATGAGACATGGTCAGGGGGTAAGAGATAATACTTTCTACTGCTCCCAGGCTCACAGCCAGAGCGGGAATTTGTACCCGCTCCAGAACCTGCCGGGCCAGCTCCGGAGTCTCCATTCTGAAGGAGACTATCCCCCCAAAGCCGGAAGCCTGTTTTTTGTG
>JAGVAS010000098.1 GCA_020060185.1 Desulfovibrio sp.
CCGAAGTTCAACCCGATAGTACACATAAACCCCCTTGTTTAGCGGGTTTCTAAAAAAAAATTCTATACTACATTTGGCATCTCCACCTTTTTGATTTTGCCCGGAGATTCCGGAAATCGCCTCCCGGCGTTTCCAGAATCTCCCAAAAGGGAAAGGGGTCTGTCCCTCCTGTAAAATTTACCATTTTCAAAAAAAGGTTTTTGGCATAAAGAATAAAATGCAAAGAATAGCAGGATTTAGGGTGATAAAAGTATAAATTAATTGTAGTGGGAAGCAGCAAAAAATATTGATAACAAGGAAGTAATTATGCCGAGAAAGCCCCGTATCTGGTATTCAGGAGCAACCTATCATATTATGTGCCGTGGCAATCACCGGCAGGATATTTTTAGAGATGACGAAGACCGGAACGTATATTTAACTATCTTGAAAGAAGTAATACAGGAAGATCCCAAGCCCGGTAGAACAAGAAATCATGTCTCTTCTTACCGGCTCACCCCAAAGCACCGACCGGATCGCCGCCGCTTTCTCCGAAAACAGGACCGCTTTTTTAGAGGCGCTCTCCATTTTAGAATTAGACACCCATGAAGCTTAGCGCTTAACCATCAGTTGATGAAAATGGTAAAAAGCTATTTTCAGGGTAGAAGGAAAAATTGAAATTCTTCCAGGAGGGCTGCTCCGCAAAAAAGAGTGAGGGGTAATGCCCTCATAAGTGCGATTAAATCGACTTCTAATAAAGTAACACTTTGTTAGAGCGAAGGCCCTGGCCCCTCTGGGCCTCGGGGGTCTCCAGCGTAACGCAGGGCACAGGCTTTGCGCAGTTAAAGGCGAGACTAACGCTTGTGTAAACCACAAAACCGATGGGTGTATATAGGTGCCACTATTTAAGCCTGGGGTGTTGTGGTAAGGCTCAAGTGATAAACCCTGGGGTCAGAACCGGACTTGGGAAATCCGACCGTCCGGGATCGTAGGGGGGGTACAGGAATCGTGGCCTACACAGAGAGGTGCGCGCCTGTTTTCTACCCGTTTTTACCCGATCAAAACACCTCTTCATAGTTTTCTTCGGGTTTTAACAGCTGTTTTATTCACTATAATTTTTACTTTCTGTTGTTAATTATGGCTTCGTATACCTTGTCTAAAAATTCTTCAAGTCTTTTTTGACATTCCAGTAAGGTATCATTGACCTTTTCGGACATGGAAGCATTAAAGAAATCCCTTTTCTTTATTTTATCGTACCAATTTTTAAGTTTTTCATATTCTTCTTCGACTTCTTCCAGTTCTTCCGAAGTAAAATTCTGTTTTTCAGTTTCCTTTTCTATTTCAGCAAAAAAGTGTTCACACTGTTCCAAGAGCTCTTTATATTCAAGGTTTCGTGTATTGTTAAATTCTTCAATGATTGCCTTTTCCTTTTCGTTATCATAAAAGGATGAAATTAAGATAGTAGCGTCGCCATTTAACTCTTTAACCTTATCGCTTAATTTTTTAATGCTTACCATATTTTCTTTAGAATAGGGAAGAATAACCCCGCCATCCTGCATGTATATAGCACCAAGCTTTTTTATCTGCCGCCAAATATATACCCTGCTTGTGCTGGAGTCTGACGGTATTTTGTAAAATAAAACAAGCCATTTTTCTATGTTATCCATTGTGTTACCCCTCTCTTTGTCCTATCTCATATAATAATCATCCTTTTTCTTTTATGTATTAAAGAAAAACGCTATATTAGCGTTTCACTAAAATAACACCGGCAACAATGGCTATAAGTCCGATAAATTTGTTCCAGGTAAATTTTTCACCAAGAAGCAGTATGGCAGCAAGTACAGTCACGACGGGATATGCAGCAAGCAGGGGGGAGACTTTAGAAACATCGCCCAATTTTAAAGCGTAGTAATAAGCAAAATGGCCTAACAAAGAAGCACAAATTCCTTCTGCACCTATAAAAAGAACATCCTTTATAGTGACCTGGTTAAAGCTAGAAAACTTCCCTGTAAACAAGCATAAGCTAAATAGAATAATGCTGATAATAAAGGTTCTGATGGCAAGCCCAACAATTGGCTCGACTTTCACCAACCCGATTTTACCGAATATGGGGGCTATACCCCAAAAAATGATTGTTAAAATGACAAAAGTGAAAAATCCCATAGAAATCCTCCGATCTTCCATTTTTATCTCCTTTTTTACTTAAATTGTTAAACCACTGAAACATTTTATGATAACGATTATTTTATTATAATCGTAACAGTTGTTTCATATATAGTCAATATGCTTCTGTAAGAACAAGAGGTCTTTTACTGATCTAACTTCCTGAATACTTCAAGAATTCCAATGGTATTCTTTTCTTCAGAATATCCTCAAACATTTTTTCCTTTTCATTGCTGACTCCTTTAAAGAAATTAACTAAAACCGAGGTGTCAACCAAAACCATTTTATTTACCTTAATAAGTTTAAAGGAAACCGGGTTTTTTTGTAGAATTTATAATTTCTGTAATACTATCCCGAAAATAGCTTTTTACCATTTTCATCAACTGATGGTGAAGCGCTAAGCTTCATTGGTGTCTACCTGGAAATTATGGGAGGAGCTTTTCTTGAAACTTTACAAAAATGGCTTTATTATCCTGCTGCTGCTCACCCTGACAGGTTCGGTTATTTTTTATACTATCAGGGATAACACACAGCTTAAATTAAATGAAAAGATTGCTCACAGCCTTGAGCTCAACAAGGAAGCGGCAGAGCTGCTTGCTGAGGGCGAACACGCTAAAGCCAGGGAACTGCTATTACAATCACTGTCCCTCAATAGGTTAAATGCCGAGACATACGTGTATCTCGCCTTTACGGAGCTCAATCTGGAAAATTACCAGCAGGCCTATGAATTTTTTGTCAGTGCCCTGAATATGGAAGCAATATCGGTTGATATGATCAAAAACCTTGCTGACATTTTGATAAAAAGCGGGCATTATGCCGAAGCGGAGAAGTATTTGAAATATGGCTTAAAAGATTTTCCCGGCGATGAGACCCTGCTTGCTCTTCTCGACAGGGTTCAAAATATTGCCGTTATGAAGTAGTAGGGGAGGGAGAGGTTGATGGATAACAAGGAACTTAAATTATTTTCCCTGCGCTCCTCTATGATCTTTTTATACATAATCGCCGTAGCTGTCATCCCCCTGGCCCTGCGTATGAGGTTGGTTAATTTTCTTTCTCCCGTGGAAACCTGGCACCGCCTCACTTTAAAATCAACAGCGGAAGTGTTTTCCCAGTTCAGGTTGGAGCTTCTGGTGATCGTTACAGTTTTAATTATTATTACTGCATTGTTGAAAATATATTATGAATATGAAAAAGGAACCATTACTAACAGCTATGCTGATTATCCTGTCGTAGTGTTTGCATTCTTGATAGTGCTTTCAGCGCTCTTGAGCCCTTACATAAACGTGGCCTTCTGGGGATATTTTGACCGTGCCGAGGGAGCCTTTGCCTACCTCTGCTATTTATTTATCTTTATTGTTGCCGCTAACTTTGTCAACGCGGAAAAAGATAAAAAGATAATTTTTTACGCCGCACTGGTAGCGGGCCTGCTGCAGTCCGCCATAGCCATCACCCAGTTTTTCGGCTTTGATCTCTTAAAAACAGATCTGGCCATGCGCCTGTTCATTCCTGCAGAGTACCTGGAGCAGGTCACGGATGTCCAGTTCCGGTTTGCCTATAAAGCCTACGGAACAACCTACAACCCCAACTACCTTGGCGGCTACATGGCCATGATTTTTCCCATCATCTTTGTTAAATATCTCTTTACACGGACAACCAGGGATACAATCATCTGGCTGGCTGCCCTTATTATCAGCCTTGCCGGCTTTTTCGCCCCTACCAGCATCGGGGCGTTCATTGCCGCCGGATTGGCGCTGCTTATTTTTTTGATACTCACCTTCCGGGATTTCAGAAACTACTACAAAAAGCTGCTGCTGGCGCTTGTTGTTCTCATTGTGGTCGCAGGATTTTCCGAGGTTCTTTCCGGGGGAAAGATTACACAAAAAGTTTCCAGCGTTTATAGAGCGACGTTTGAAAAAGAGATGGAAAATGATACCGGTAAAGAGCCTGCCCTACAAGTTTCCGTGAGCAAACCTGCTGTTGCCGGAGAGGAAGAAATTGAAATTCAAATTTATCGCAATCCCCTGGATAGGTTGGGATCTAACCGGGTTTACATCTGGCGAAAATCCCTGCAAATGATGAAAGACAATATAATCTTGGGCAGCGGACTGGATACATATGTCTATAACTTTCCCCACTGGGACCCGGAAAGGGATCATGCTCTGTTTCGCATGGGCCTGCTTATTGACAAGCCCCACAATACCTATATCCAGATAGCTACCGGGGTGGGGGTATTAGGGATCCTTGTATATCTCTACGTTTTATTTCTGCACCTCAAAAAATACCTCCAGGCATTCAGGTTAAGGGGGTTAAAAGAGGAAAGCGACATCATTATGCTGGCCCTCTTTACCGGGTGGTTGGGCTACCTTTTCCAGGGCCTGAGTAACGACAGCGTCCTCTCCAATGCCCCCGTATTCTGGGCCCTTTTCGGGCTCAGCGTCAACTACGTCAAGAGTGCTTTGACTGCCGTTGAAGAGGGGAAAGAGGGGGCGAAAAAGCTTAGGAAAGAATATGGGAGAAAGCGGACACAGGCGAAATTGGCGAAACCGGAGAAACTTGCGAAACCGGCGAAATCGGCGAAAAAAGAACCGCTGGCAAAAAAAGTCAAAGCCGGTGCGGCCGGCGCAAAGCCTGCCGGAAAGCCGAAAAAGAAATAATGTACGCTATGGAATATTCGTCAACGAATATTTTTTACATCTATCCCCTCTATGTCTTTCCACGAAACATCAGCGGTTATAGCAGTAGAGCCTGTTAAAGAAGCAAGCGCCAGGCATGCTCTGTCGCCCAGGGATAGGCCGAGACTTCTGGTACGAGTTCTTAACCTGGCTGCTTCCTTAGCCTGTTCAATGTCAAAATCTACTATTTCCAGGGCATAAAGAAGCCCCCTGCTTAGAAAGTGTTCGCAGGCATCATTTACGGGGACCCCTCGTTCTTCAAGCTTGGAAAGAACTTCACAAAAATTAACTGTTGTGATCAAGGCTCCTTGAGAAAGTTCTTTTTCGACTATTTCAGCCCCATGCTCATTGAATAAAAAAGCCAGCAGGGCTGAAGCATCAAGAACTGGTTTTTTCATCTTTTTCTTCCTCCAGGGAGGCCTCCAACCGGCGCTCTTTTATAAAGCTCCCGGTGATGTCTTCGTGGGTTTCTTTTAGATGGCTGTACATTCCTCGAGATTCTTTAACCATTTGGTCCAGCCGAATTACGCGAAATTCGCCTGGACCAACAGGTTCAAGGAAGACGGCATCTTTTTCCAGGAAACCCAATTTTTTTCGTATTTCTGCCGGAATTAACAGGCGAGCTTTTTCATCTAACCTGGTTAACATGATTTTACCCTCCTCGTTGAAAAGTGGGAACCATTTGGTATAAACCAATTTTAATACTACCCCACTTCATTTGTCAATACCACTCAAAAAGAAAAATGATGTTTTAATGGAACTTTTCTGGTATCTGAAATGAAAAAGCAAGGGTTGATGCCCCTGCTTTACAATAATTTTAAATTATTCTCCCGATAACCTCAGACAGTTCCCTGATGCTCAAGGTCAGGCTCTCCATCTTCCCTTCGATTCGCACCAGCAGGTAGATACTGACGGCGATGGGAAATCCCACGTTGGCGATCAGGGGAACAAGCTCTACTTATTTTCCTGAAGCTTTTCCTGAAGCAGGATTATTTCGATTTATGTAGAAAAATAGTTTTAAAGAAAAAATTAAAGAAAAAAAGTAAAAGAGGGTTCAAAGAGGTTCAAAAATGGAAGAGATCAGCCTGAGGGAACTTATCGAGGTGCTCCTGAAAAGAAAATGGCTTATTATTTCCATTACCCTGGTGGCTTTACTGCTTAGCGGCATTATCAGCTTCTTTATCCTTCCCCCCGTTTACGAGGCCAAAGAGGTATTAAATATCCGTGGGGGGGAAAAGGCTGCTATTCCTGACATGAAAGAGCTTGACCTGGGTATTTCCCTGGAACAGCTTACCAGGATTCCTTTATACGATATCGAGACCTACAGGCAGCAGATTCTCAGCTACCCCTTCCTGGAAGAGCTTATCTCTTCCCTGGACCAGCTGGAGGAGATGACCCCACCAGCACTCCGGGAATCCGTCACTATCGAACAGGTTCCCAATACGAGCCTGATGAGAATAAAGGTGCGCCACGAGGACCCTGTCCTGGCCGCCAGTATAGCCAACAAGATATCCGAGCTTTTTATCCGGCAGAATAATATTCGCAACCAGGAGCAGTTTGAAAAGTTCACTTCTTTTCTCCTGGAGCAGATGGAAGAAAAGAAAGAGCAGCTTGAAGTCGTCATGGAGGAATACAGGGACTTCTTGAAACAGCCCCGGAGTCCGGCGCCGCCCGGCGCCCGGGGATCTTCAAGTTCCTTGGAAAGCCAGGGTTTGCTGTTACAGTCCAGCGAGGGTGACGAACTAAAAGAAGAACTTAATTTTAAAATAGCCTCGCTGACCGGTTACAAGACAGCCCTTACAGATTTAAAGATCAGGCTGGCCACCGCCCGCAAGGAAAGGGAGTCCCTGGAAAGGCAGCTGGAAGAAACACCGCAGTTTATCGTCACCCAAAAGTCCCTTGTCGATGACCCTCTGCTGCTGCAGGCTGCTGCCGGAAAAGGCGAACAGGACGATTTTGAACACCTGGCAGGGCTGCAGTTTCGGAGCGAAGAGGTCAATCCCGTTTACCTGGAGCTGGAGGCCAACCTTAAAAATAAGAATGTCCAGATAGATGCCTTGAGCAAAGAGATCGAGGAGACCGCCCTGGCCATCAGTTCCCTGGAAAGCGAGCTGGCAGAACTGCGTGAAGAGTACCTGGAAAAGTGGAGGGAACAGGAAAGGCTGGAGAGAGATATCTTACCTGGAGTCCACCCTGGAGACGCTGGAGGACAGCTACCTGGAGCTGCAGATGGTGTCTGCCTCGGATCCCGAAGAGGTCAGCTTTACCGTGGTCGCCCCTGCTTTTCCGCCGGAAAAACCCGTGCAGCCCCGCAAGATGCTCAACATGGCCGTAGCCGGGGTGCTGGGGCTCATGCTAAGCGTTTTCCTGGCCTTCTTCTTGCACTACTGGGAAACTTCCGGGGATGAAAAGATTGCAATGCCTGGACGAACTGGTGCGGCTGGAGCGGAGCGATATTAACCTGCAGGAGGGTTACGTCCGTGTTAAGGGCAAGGGCGACAGGGAAAGGCTGCTGCCCTTAACCACCGATGCTACCCAGCGATACCTCCGTGTAACCCAGAATCAACTGCGCCGGGCTATCAAGAAGTATCCTTTGGGGTGAAAATGCTAAAAATATTTAGACCGGAGAAAACGGCGTGATCTATCATTAAATAGCATTTAATGGTATTTAAAAAAAAGGGTACAGGAATGGTATTCAAAAAAGAAAGCGTTTTAGAGCGGCTCAAGAAACTGGAGATTGTTCCCTTGCCAAGCTCAAAACGAATGTATGGCATAGGCGGACAAAGCGAGTTATGTTACGAACAGGTGCTCAAAGATATTCAGTTTGATAAATATATAGATGTTTTCCGTACTCCTAATTCGCTGGCAATTCTCGACTTAGGGACACCTTGTCTGTGGAGCAATTTAATCATGGCCCAATCCTCCATTCTGAGCATTTTTCTCCCTCC
>JAGVAS010000044.1 GCA_020060185.1 Desulfovibrio sp.
CCCATACCTTATTCGTCATCACCGGCAGCTGACATCCTGTCAGCTGGGTCGTCTCCAGCTCTCGTTTCGTAGTGAACTTGTTTCCTCGCTGCACAAGTCCTCCGCCAACAGCAAAACGCTGCGTCTATAAAACAACGGTGGGATCAAACCCAGTTATTTTCATCCGTTGTTGTGACCCGCAGCGTCGTGACGGTTAGTCTGAACAGTTAGACAGGTTTTTTAAAGGAGGAAGTGAAATATGGAACAGCCCCGGGCTGTTATCCTGGCGGCGGGAGAGGGGACCCGCATGAAATCATCTTTACCAAAGGTGCTGCACCTGCTTTGCGGCAGGCCTATGCTCTGGCATGTTATACAATCAGCCAAAGCTGTAACTTCGGAGCAGTTACTGGTAATCGGACACGGAGCTGAGCAGGTAAAGGGCTATTTTGGGGAAGAATTTTTATACGTAGAGCAGCGGCAGCAGCTGGGAACAGGGCATGCCCTGCAGCAGGTTTTGCCGTACCTTCCCGCTACGGGGGAGGTCCTGGTCCTTTGTGGGGATACACCTTTGCTGGAGAACGAGGTGCTGGAGCAACTGGTCTCTTTTCACCGCCGGGAGGGAGCCGCAGCTACAGTCCTGACGGCGCAAATGGAGGAGCCCCGCGGTTATGGCCGTATTATCAGGGATAAACAGGGGCGGGTCCAAAAGATAGTGGAGGAGCTGCACCTCACTTCAGAGCAAAAAACTGTGCAGGAAATTAATACCGGGAGCTATTGCTTTGACCTGCAGGCCTTAAAAAGATTTCTTCCCTCTCTACCTCAAAATGCGCTCAAAGGGGAATATTATCTAACAGACCTGATCCCCGTTCTGGTAGAAGCAGGTTTCAAGGTTGAGTCTTATAAAATAGAAGACGCCCTGCAGGCGCTGGGAATTAACGACCGCCTCCAGCTTTCCTGGGCCGCCTCCCGTATGCGGGAGAAGATCAATACCGCGTTAATGCGTTCAGGGGTTACCATGATCGATCCGGCGACTACTTATATAGATACCGGAGTGGAGGTCGGCAGGGATACCGTTATTTATCCCCAGACCATCCTGGAGGGAAAAACTAAAGTAGGCGAAAACTGCAGGCTGGGTCCGGGGCTGCATCTAGTCGATACCCTGGTTGGAGCTAGAGTTACCTGCCGGCAGGCCGTGGTTCTGGAAAGCATCCTTCAGGATGGAGCCATTATAGGCCCTTTTGCTTACATCCGCCCGGGGAGCACCATTGGAGCCGGAGCGAAGATTGGTGATTTTGTGGAGATTAAGAACAGCTCTATCGGGCAGGGCAGCAAGGTGCCTCATCTCAGCTATGTGGGGGATACGCAGATGGGGCCCGGTGTAAATATGGGCGCCGGCAGTATTGTGGTAAATTTTGACGGCCGTCACAAGCATGCCACCAGTATCGGGGAGGGAGCTTTTATCGGCTGCAACAGCAATCTGGTCGCTCCCCTGAGCATAGGAAGCGGCGCTTTTATTGCCGCCGGTTCCACCGTTACCCGTGACGTACCCCCGGGTTCGCTGGCCATTTCCCGTTCTAAACAGGAAAATAAAGAGGGGCTCGGCAAGAGGTTTTTGGAGAAGAAAAAAGAAAAATAGCAGGAAAAAGCAGTTCATGTAGAGAATTGTTACCAACCTATGGCTTTTTTCATGTTATTTTATCGGGTTGGGAGGAATAATCATTGAAAAAAGAGCGTGAGCTGAAAGTCTTTACAGGAACGGCAAACCATCCTCTGTCTGAAGAAGTGGCCAGTTATGTGGGTATCCCCCTGGGGTTGGGTGAGACAAAGCGTTTCAGTGACGGCGAAATTTCTGTATATATCGGGGAAAGCGTCAGGGGGGATGATGTTTTTATTATTCAACCCCTTTGCCACCCGGTTAATGACAACCTGATGGAGTTACTCATCTATATAGATGCCTTGAAAAGAGCATCTGCCAAGAGAATTAACGCTGTAATCCCTTATTACGGTTATGCGCGTCAGGATCGTAA
This sequence comes from Desulfovibrio sp., assembly GCA_020060185.1. Taxonomy (GTDB): domain Bacteria; phylum Bacillota; class Dethiobacteria; order DTU022; family UBA8154; genus UBA9862. The sequence goes on from JAGVAS010000044.1 coordinate 2,007, forward strand.
AATGCGCGCCAGGGATCCGATCACTGCCAAGCTTGTTGCCGATCTGCTTACCACGGCAGGAGCAGACCGCGTTATCTGTATGGACCTTCATGCCGGGCAGATCCAGGGATTTTTTAATATTCCCGTGGACCATTTGCTGAGTATACCTATCCTGGCAAGGTATTTTAAACAGAAAAATATCAAAAACGGCGTGATCGTTTCCCCGGATTTGGGAGGGGTAACACGGGCCAGGGAACTGGGAGAACGCTTGCATATGCCCCTGGCTATTATTGATAAAAGGCGCCCTGAGCCCAATGTGGCAGAAATTATGAACATTATCGGCGATGTTGAGGGAAAAGAAGCTATTTTGGTCGATGACCTTATTGATACGGCCGGCACGATCACAATGGGGGCAGAGGAATTGCTGCAAAGGGGAGCAGTGGCAGTTTATGCCTGCTGTACTCACCCTGTTTTATCCGGTCCCGCCAAAGAACGCCTCTTGCATTCACCCATTAAAGAAGTGGTGGTAACCAATACCATACCGTTGAAAAACAGTCTCAAGCTGGACAAAATAACTGTTTTATCCGTAGCCAGCCTTATTGGAGATGCTATCAAGAGTATTCACAAGGAACTTTCCGTAAGTAAATTATTTGACTAGTACTTTACAGTTAGAAGGAGGTGTTTCCTGGAATTCTTACCAGGCCAGGAAAATTATGGAGCGCATTAAAATTGAAGCTTTACCGCGTGAAAAAAGAAGTAAAGGAAGCAACAGGCAATTAAGAAGCAAAGGGATGATTCCGGCAGTAGTTTATGGTCGCGGTGTTGCACCCAGGACGATTATTCTCGATGGTATGACTTTAAAGAAAGCCCTGGCAGCGGGTTCCAATGTTCTGCTTGATTTGCAGGTTAAAGGTGATAACGGCACGTCCATGGAAACGGTTATGGTTAAGGAATTGCAGAGGCATCCCCTGCAAAGGGATTTTTTCCTCCATGTGGATTTAATACGTATTTCCCTTAAAGAAAAGCTGGAAATAAAGGTGCCTCTAAACTTTACCGGGGAGCCCAGGGGAGTTAAAGAAGGCGGAGTTTTTCAGGCACAGGTCAGGGAGATCAGTGTCCGCTGCCTGCCGGCTGATATTCCCGACTATATTGATGTTCCCATTGAAGACCTGGGAATTGGTGATGTCCTTACAATAGCGGATCTTAAGCTGCCCAAAGGTATGGAAATGCTGGAAGATGAAAATGAAAATATAGCCTCTGTTTTAGCGCCGCACGAGGAGAAAGCGGAGGAAGCGGAAGAAGCTGTAGAAGAACCGGAAGAAGAAACGCAGGAAGAACAATAAAGGTAACTACCCTGAAAATAGCTTTTTACCATTTTCATCAACTGATGGTGAAGCGCTAAGCTTCATGGGTGTCTACTCAGGAGTCAGGAGTCAGGAGACAGGAGTTAGAATGAGAGAAACCGGCGAAAACATTTTAAGATTTGCGCAAGGTTCTGTTGAAGAATGCCGATACTAACTGATTCTTACGAAGGATCTTGGATACAGTGATATTTCCGAAGCAAAACTTCTCTTGCAAGAGGTTAGTAAATTGCTGGAAGCATATTCTCGGGGCATTCTGAATCCTGACTACTGAATTCTGAATGCCTGAATACAAGTGGTACGGGCAGCCGGGTGCTGTACCTGCCTACCTGGATACTTGTTACTTTTTATTGGGGTGGAACAACTTGTTTTTAATTGTTGGGTTGGGGAATCCCGGGATTAAGTATGCCCTTACCAGGCATAACGTGGGTTTTTGGGTAATTGACGAGCTGGCTTCACGCAGCAAGGCCAGGTTGAGAGAAGTCAGATGCCAGTCTTATATTGCCCGGACTTTTCTTGCCGGAAAAGAGGTAATTCTGGCCAAGCCTTTAACCTTTATGAACCGCAGTGGCACGGCTGTCGCTGCCCTTTTAAAACTTTTTTCCCTGGGACGGGAAAATCTGCTCGTCGTGTATGATGATTTGGACCTTCCCCCGGGAAGAATACGCCTGCGCTCCAGGGGGGGAAGCGGGGGACATAGGGGCATGGCTTCAATTATCGCCCTTTTACAAAGTGAGGATGTTGCCAGGCTTCGCCTGGGAATAGGTCGTCCGGAAGGTAGAAATGATGAAGTTGAATACGTTCTTTCTTCATTTTCTCCTGCAGAGGAAAGGATAATGCTGGAAACGATCTTAACAGCAGCTGATGCGGTCGAAGTTTTTTTAAACCGGGGCCTTGAAGAAGCCATGAACAGGTATAACTAATAGAATATTTTTATGCCTGCAGGCTAGAATATATGGCAACCTGAAAATTATCAGGGACTTAAACAGGCGTGAGGGAGATAGATGAAGGTTACTTATATCTGTGATATTTGTGGTCAGCCGCAGGAGACTGTGGAAATCGAAGATGTGGAGATTGAGAAGCTGGGTATTAATACATTGACTCCCGCAGAGAAGGAAGATATAATAAAATACAATGATGAGCAGGGTTTGCTGCTCTATTCTCTTTGCCCGGCTTGTTTTGAAGAAAAGTTTCTCGAAGGCCCGGAGTGGCCCAGCTTGTAGTAAAGCTCCCTGGTAGCTACCCTGTAAATAGCTCTTTAAAATTTACATCCAACTGATGGTGAAGCACAAGCTTCATGGGTGTGTCTACTCAGGAGTCAGAAGTCGAAGTCAGGAGTCAGAAGGAGGGAACGGCTTATCGTCTCGAAGTATTCTGAATTCTGACTACTGAATTCTGAATACCTGAATTGTAAGTGAGGGAGATATTTAATAAGAAAGTATATTTATCTAATTATTGTGAATATATAAATAATAAATTTGGAACCTAAAACAGGCTTTCGCTTTTGAACCGGTTTTTTAACCCGGTTTTAAAGTTAAAGTCTATTTCGTGTTTATTCATGCTTTGTTAGGAGGTTTAGGAATTGCCTTATAACTTGTTAGAAAAATGGCAGGATGACCCTTCATTCATTTCCCTGCAAAGGTTCCAGGTAGGAGCCAGTGCCCAGCTGGTAACGGGCCTGGAAGGTTCCCAGCGCAGCTTTCTGATAGCGGCTCTCTTTGCCAGCACACCTGCAGCATCCCTGGTTTTAACCGGAGATACGGCCAGGGCAGAAAGGCTTTTCGAGGAAATAAAAGGATTTTTGCCCGCGCCTGAAGTTTACCTTTTCCCAGGGAAAGACTTCTTCTATACCGGAGAAGTTTTAACCCAGAGCAAAGAGATCCTGCAGCAGCGCCTTAAAGTTTTGGAGAGACTGGCCTTAAATGAGCGAATTCTTGTAATTGCTCCTGTCTCCGCTTTACTTAGCAAATTAACCCCTGCAGCATATTGGAAAGAACAGCACCTTGAAATCAAAGCTGGCACAAGGATCGAGTGGAAGGCATTACTGAGAAAATTTGTGGAGATGGGTTATGAAAGAGCGGATTTGACAGAGAGTGAAGGCTTTTTCAGTGTCAGGGGAGATATTGTTGATATCTTTCCTTTTTATACGCCCTGGCCTGTCCGCATCTCTTTCTTCGATGAAGAAGTGGAGACGTTAAGATATTTTCATCCGGAGAGCCAGCGCTCCCTGGAACCCATTGCTGCTGTCTCGATTTTGCCTGCCCACGAGGTTATTTTAAGCGGTGAAGTGTTGCATCAGGGCAGTAAAATCCTTTTAGAAGAAATGGAGAAAGTTGTCAAGCAGCTTAAAAGTAAAAAACAGGAAGAAGCTGCGGACAGGTTACGTACAAGAGTGGAGAATCACCTGGTAAAACTGGGGAACTCCGGTTTTTTTGAAGGAGTGGAACAATATATTTCTTACTTTTACCCCGAGCCTGCTGCCTTAACGGATTATTTTCCGGAGGAAGGACTGCTTTTCTGGGATGATCCGGAAAATGTTGCTTCTGCAGCAGATTCCCTTTTGAAAGAATTACAGGAGTACCAGGCAGGACTACTGTTGCAGGGGGATATTTTACCGGGTCAGGTGGAAGTTTGCTGGAACCTCAAAGAAATTTTACACAGGAATAACCTTAATCTTATCGCCCTGACGGCCTTTTCCCGCAATATTCCTTATGTAAAGGTATCCGGCACAACGAATATTCAGGCTCGCCTTGTGCCTTCCTTTAGGGGACGCCTGGATCTTTTGCAGGAGGAATTAAAATCCTGGTGGTCTCACGGATATGAAGTGTTTCTGATGTGTGACGGAGAGAAGAGAGCCAGTGAAATGGAAAGGCTCCTTGTTGAGCACGGCTTAACAGTATCTTATCCCGGTGAACACCAGGTTCTCCTGCGGATGGCCAGAAGTGAAAAGGAATTATCCCTGGATAAAAAAGGAGAAGTGATCGCTTTTCCCGTAGAAAAATCCAAAGGGGGGCAAAAGCCGGAAAGAAATATTAAAATTATTACCGGGAGGCTGGAGAACGGGTTTATCATTCCTTCTCTTAAGCTCGTTATTATCGTTGATAAGGACATTTTACCGGCACAGAGGAAAAAGAAGCGCTGGGCCGTGACCAGGGAAAAGAGTTCTCTAAGGGAGTTTCAGGAACTTAAGACAGGTGATCTCGTTGTCCACGAACAGCACGGTATTGGAAGATATATGGGCATTCGCACCATGGAAGTAGACGGTGTAACCCGTGACTACCTGTACATCAAATATGCCGGCGAAGATAAGCTTTATCTCCCGGTGGAGCAGATCGATGCTTTACAGAGATATGTGGGGGGAGATGGGCGGCCTCCGCAAGTGTCCTCCCTGGGGGGACAGGAATGGGCCCGTATTAAAAACCGTGTTAAAGCATCTGTCCAGGATCTGGCCAGGGAACTGCTTTCCCTTTATGCTGCCCGGGAGGCTGCAACAGGTTATTCCTTTTCCCCCGATCACCCCTGGCAGGTGGAATTTGAAGATCGCTTCCCCTATGAAGAGACACAGGATCAGCTCCGGGCCATACGGGAAGCTAAAGCAGATATGGAAAACAGCCGTCCCATGGACCGCCTTCTTTGTGGCGATGTTGGCTACGGAAAAACGGAGGTAGCCCTACGGACTGCTTTTAAGGCGATTACTGACGGTAAGCAGGTGGCTTTCTTAGTTCCCACCACTATCCTGGCACAACAGCACTACGAAAACTTCCTGGAACGGTTTAAAGGCTTTCCTGTTCAGGTTGAGCTTTTAAGCCGCTTTCGCAGTGCCAAGGAACAAAAAAGGGTTATTAAAGGCCTTAAAGCCGGGGTTATTGATATTGTTGTAGGAACACACAGGCTTATCTCCAAAGATATCGGTTTTAAAGACCTGGGGTTGCTGATTATAGATGAGGAACACCGTTTTGGTGTTCGTCATAAGGAGAGGCTGAAAATGTTCCGCCAGGAAGTGGATGTCCTGAGCATGACAGCCACCCCAATACCCCGTACCCTGCACATGGCTCTTTCCGGAGCCAGGGACTTAAGTGTCATTGATACGCCCCCTGAAAACCGTTATCCGATACAAACTTACGTGGTGGAGTATTCAGACAGCCTGATAAAAGAGGCTATCCAGAGGGAGCTAAACCGTAGAGGCCAGGTCTATTTTATCTATAACCGTATCCAGACTATTGATAAATGGGCCGCCAAGCTACGGGAACATAATCCGGAGGCGAAAATCGTGGTAGCTCACGGCCAGATGCCTGAACAGGAGCTATCGGAAGTGATGCACAAATTTTTGCACCGGGAGTATGATATCCTGGTAAGTACAACCATTGTGGAGGCAGGTCTTGACATTCCCAATGTAAACACCATGGTAGTATACGATGCCGACCATTTTGGCCTGGCCCAGCTTTACCAGCTCAGGGGGCGGGTGGGCCGCTCCAACCGCCTGGCTTACTGTTACCTGACCTACAGGAAAGATAAGGTGATGACTGAAGATGCTATCAAAAGGCTCCAGGCCATTAAAGAATTTACGGAGTTGGGTTCCGGTTTTAAAATCGCCCTGCGAGACCTGGAAATCAGGGGAGCCGGGAATATCCTCGGCCCGGAGCAACACGGTTACATGATGGCTGTAGGATACGAATTGTACTGCCGCCTGCTTGAACAGGCCATCGAAACGATGAAGGGTAAAAAGTCAGGTACGCCCAGGGAATTTGAACCCAGAATTGATTTAAATATCAATGCTTACCTGCCTTCCTCCTATGTGGCCAACCAGCAGCAGAAAATCGAATTATACCGCCGTATCGCTACACTGGAAAACAAGGAGGAATTGCAGGATATGGCAGCCGAGTTAAAGGATCGCTACGGGCGCCTGCAGTCGCCGGTAGAAAACCTGCTTCTGGTTATGCGCCTGCGCCAGCTGGCCCGGGAAAAGGGTGTCGAAAGTATAGAGCAGCAGAAAACCCAGACCATTATAAAGTTCCAGAAGGAAAAAAAATTCCAGAGCGAGCAGCTCTGGCAGCTGGTTAGTCGTTACCGCCGCAATCTTTCGCTGCATGCCGGAAAAGGTGTTTCCCTTAAAATAAGGGACTTACAGGGACAGGAAAAGCACTTCCTCCAGTATCTTATCCAGATCCTGGAGGAAGTGAGCTAACCCGCGTGGTTAGTAATTTAGCACCAATCGGAGGGGATTTTAATAAAATAATAGAGGATTATATACGGGAGTGGTGTCAGGTGGTATTTACGGAGATTATAGAAGACTTTATTCCGGCTGGCAGAGCGAACAGGTCCGGCCTGAAGCTTTCCGGTCCAAAGTGGATTACAATTCACGACACGGCAAACACCAGGGCAGGGGCGGGCGCTATGGCGCATGCCCGGTACCTGAAGGGTGATGAAGCAGCCAAACTACCTGTTTCCTGGCATTTTACCGTTGATGATAAACAAATCGTCCAACACCTGCCCCTCAACGAGGTGGGCTGGCATGCGGGTGACGGGCTGAATGGAACTGGAAACCGGAGCAGTATCGGTGTAGAAATTTGTGAGAACCAGGACGGTAACAGGGAAAAAGCAGAGGCAAATGCAGCCTGGCTGGTAGCGGATCTTTTGCAAAAATTCTTGTTGGATATTAACCAGGTTGTACAGCACAACAAATGGAGTGGTAAAAATTGCCCGCGTGTCCTGCGCGGCAGGCCGAATGGCTGGGAGCAATTTCTTACCGCTGTAGAACAAAATTTAAAGGAAAATATCTTCCCGGATGTGCCTGCCAGTCATTGGGCGGCGGAAGCAATTAAATTTGTGAAGGACAACAGTCTTATGACAGGAAAAAGCAACGGCAACTTTTATCCTGATGAGCCGCTGACCAGGGCGCAGATGGCAGTGGTCTTAAAGCGTTTCTATGACTTCCTGCATAAAAAGCCTTATACCAAGAACCTCAAAAAAAAGATAAAAATAAGGAGAAGAAGAAAGTTAAGGGGAGAGTTAAAAGCAAAATTTAATGGCTGAGTACTGATGGGAGGATCTGGCCAATGCATGCCTGTCTTAAATGCGGCAAAAGAACTTCCGGGGATTATCTGGCCTGGAAGGGAGGCGTAAATAGAACTATTTGTGACAGCTGCAGGAGGGAAGAACAGGAAAAAGAAGCAAAGGAAAGGGAACTCCAGGCTGATAGGTTCAATTAAATATAGCTAATCCCCCGGTTTTTATTGCTGTACCTATAAACAAAATAAAGCAAACACTCATAACCTGGTACAGATAAATTTATTTTATTTTTTTCTATACATTGTAAACAGGAGGGATTATATGACAAACATGGAACTTATTGGTGGTGTTTCGGCCATAACTATTATCCTGGGGCTGGTGCAGCTGGCCAGAATGCTCGGTTTGAAAGAAAAGTATACTCCGCTTTTGACAGTAGCCCTGGGACAGCTGGCTTCCATTGGTTACCATTTTTACAGCAACCAGGCATGGTATGAAGCTGTTATAGGCGGCCTTGTAATAGGTCTTAGTGCCATTGGTCTTTATACCGGTACCAGGGATACCGTCGAGGCTTTCCGTAAAACGAGTTAAGCCGTTTTTTTTATGATTGAGCGATATTCCCGGCTTCTTGGCCGGGATTTTTTTGCTTTTAGGAACATAGTAAGCCTGAAGGAATATTTCATTTCAGCAGGACTTTTGGAATAAAAAAGCTAACTTATATACAGGTGGCGAAAGTTGATTCGCTTACAGGTTCGCTTGAGGCAGGTTTCAATAATTTTAAATTCGTCCGCGGGCTTACGCAGGTGGCGGGTACACCTGGCTGGAAAGCAGCCATCTTTTTTGTGCTGCAAAGAGAAAATGCCTTATTTTATTGAAGGGATTGTGCCCGAGCTTCATAATCTTATGGAACTCAGTCCTGATGCCGCTCTTAAAGTATGAAGACAGGTGTATCCTTACTCCTGAGGAATGGGAACTTGAACTTAGAAGGTGTGCAGGAACACAGTTCGTCCAGACAACTGAATAAAGTGTTAGGCGATATATTAATGAGAAAATTCTGGTTGTCCTGAAAAAAAGGTTGTTTTTTATATACTAAATATGTTATATTAAAGGTAATTATAACAATTGAATATCAGGTAATGTTCCGGGTTCTTCTGTTAAAATTAGCAGGAGATAATAGGGAACCAGGTGAAAATCCTGGACGGTCGCGCCACTGTAAGCGGGGAGTTACGTTTCTAAGGTATACCACTGGGCTTTAAGTCTGGGAAGGTAGGAACGGGCTGTGATCCGCAAGTCAGGAGACCTACCCGGCGCATGGCACCTTCAACCTTCGCAGGAAAGGAGAAGTGCATTCATTATATCAGCCATTAATACTTGCTGGTATATAAAGAAGGACTTTAAACCCCAGAACTTTCCTCAGGAAGGCCTGGGGTTTTCTTGTATAAAAATGTGTGGCAGCATGCAGGTATCGTTAACATTTATATGAAGGGGGAGATTATTATGCTGGCAAAATGCATTATGATTCAAGGTACTTCCTCCCACGTGGGCAAAAGCCTTCTGGTAGCCGGCCTTTGCCGCCTCCTTTACCGGAGGGGCCTCAGGGTGGCTCCTTTTAAGTCTCAGAATATGGCCTTAAATTCCTACGTTACTATAGACGGGTGTGAAATTGGCAGGGCACAGGGAGTTCAGGCCGAAGCTGCGGGAATAACAGCCACTGTGGAAATGAACCCTATCCTGCTGAAACCCAAGGAAGATATGATGGCCCAGGTTATCGTCCTGGGCAAACCTTTTTCCGATATGAGCGCCAGGGGGTACCGGGACGACTTTGTTCCCAGTGGCCTGGAAATCGTTAAAGAAGCTCTCTGGAAGCTCCGCTCCGCTTACCAGGTTATTGTGATCGAAGGTGCCGGAAGCCCGGCAGAGGTCAATTTAAGAGAAAGAGACATTGCCAACATGGAAATCGCCCTTCTGGCTGAAGCCCCTGTTCTCCTGGCGGCCGATATCGACCGGGGGGGTGTCTTTGCCTCCCTGATAGGGACCCTGGAACTTCTGGCAGCCCGGGAAAGGGAGCTGGTATCCGGTTTTATTATCAACAAGTTCAGGGGTGATTTGGGGCTTTTAAAACCCGGGCTGGACTTTCTGGAAGAGCGCACGGGATTGCCGGTGCTCGGAGTGGTGCCTTTTATCAGGGATCCGGGTATAGAGGAGGAAGATTCTGTAGCCCTGCTGGATAAAAAAGAGACAAAAAGTGCCGGCGACTTGCTGGATATCGTCGTGATCAAGGTACCACGCATCTCCAATTATACAGATTTTGCCCCGCTGGAGGCGGAAGCGGATGTGAAACTGCGTTATCTCGACCGGGTAGAAGAACTGGGGACCCCTGATGCTGTTATCCTGCCCGGAACCAAAAATACCACTGCTGACTTGCTCTTTTTATATTCATCCGGACTGGCGGAATATATTTTAAAGCTGAACACCGGGGGGACAACTGTAGCAGGCATCTGCGGCGGCTTCCAGATGCTCGGAGAGGATTTGCACGATCCGGCCGGGACTGAAAGCAGTGACCTTGCTGTGATCAAGGGCCTGGGGCTTTTACCCGTAAGCACTACTTTTAACCCTCAGAAATTAACCAGGCAGGTACGGGCAAAGGTTTCGCTCCACAGTGCCTGGGGAGAGATGGCGGGCCTCGAGCTGGAGGGCTATGAAATCAGGCACGGTAAAAGCCGCGCGAAGAAAGATATGCCCTGTATAACTGCTTTTTCCGGAGAGGAAGAAGAGTTAATCGGCCTGGCTTCCCCGGCTGGACAGGTTTTTGGCACCTATTTACATGACCTTTTTTACAATGATCTCTTCCGCCGGCGCTGGTTGAACACCCTGCGTGCCCGCCGGGGACTGTCTCCTCTTCTGGAAGGGGAAAATTTAATCAACATGAAGAAACGGCGGGAAGAGAGCTACGACCGCCTGGCCTCTATTCTCAGCGAGCATCTGGATCTGGAGCGTCTTTACGATATTATCGGCATTGACCCGCATTAAAGGAGTCTACCGCTATGGAGCTAAGGGCCTGCAATTTGTGAGCAAGTTGAAGGCGAAATCCAAGGCCGAGGCGGCCGGGTTTTTAAGGTGGCCGGCAGCTTGAAAATGTTGAGCTGCCTGAATGAAACCTGTTTAATATTATTAGGCATAAGAGGGGAAGTGAAACTTTTGCCTGTTCCCAGTATCATCCTGGCCGGAACCCATAGCGGTGTGGGGAAAACGACGATTTCCATGGGCATCATGCATCTCCTCTCCCGCTTTATGCAGGTCCAGCCCTTTAAAGTGGGGCCCGATTATATCGACCCTGCCTTTCACACGCATATTACAGGCCGTCACTGCAGAAACCTGGATGCGTGGCTGCTGGCAGAAGATACCCTGAAATATCTTTTCCTCAAAAACGGCTCCCCGGCGGAAATCTGTGTGATTGAAGGGGTTATGGGCCTTTATGACGGGGCAGGAACTGGTAAAGATCAGGGGAGCACTGCTCACATTGCCAAAATCCTCAATGTTCCCGTCGTGCTGGTGCTGGACGGCAAGGGGATGGCTGCCAGCGCAGCAGCGATGGTTCTCGGTTACCAGAAATACGATCCTTTGGTCAAGATTCGGGGAGCAATCATTAATAATGTCGAAGGAGAAAACCATTACCGCCTCCTCAAGGAAACCGTGGAAAGGGATACCGGCGTTAAGGTTGTCGGTTACCTGCCCGAAAATGAAGAGATCCGCCTCCCCAGCAGGCACCTGGGGCTGGTTCCCAGAGGTGAAATGGAAGGGTTGCAGCAGAAACTGGACCGCCTGGGAGATATGGTCAGGGCTACAATTGACCTCCAGGCGCTTGTCCACATTGCCGGGGGGTATACCCCACCCTTTGGCTTTTCCTGCCCTTCTCTGCAGAAAATTGCCGAAGTAAGGCTGGCTGTTGCCTATGATAAGGCTTTTAATTTTTACTACCGCGATAGCCTTGAACTTCTGGAGGAACTGGGAGCGGAGCTGGTTTTCTTCAGCCCCCTGGAGGAAAGAAGCCTGCCGGAAAAAATTGATGGCCTTTTGCTGGGAGGGGGGTTCCCCGAAGTCTTTGCCCGGGAACTGGAGGCCAATGTTTCCCTGAGAAAAGAAATAGGCACCAGGATCCTGGAAGGATTGCCTGTTTACGGGGAGTGCGGGGGCTTGATGTATTTATCCCGGGGAATTGTGGACCTTAATGGGGATTATTATGAGATGGCCGGGGCCTTTCCTGGAACGGTAAAAATGACAAAAAGGTTACAGAGGTTCGGTTATGTGGAGATAGAGCTGCAGTCGGACAATATCCTGGGGAAAAAAGGGGAGCGGGTAAGAGCTCATGAATTCCACCATTCCCTCCTGGTTGACGAAGGGGGGCATGAGTACAGCTTCCGGGTAAAAAAGATCAGGGATGGGGAGGTTACCGGTACCTGGGAGTGCGGAATCAAAAGAATGAATATGCTTGCCTCCTACCCCCACCTGCATTTTTATGGCAATTTGTCCATGCCCTCTTCCCTGGTATATAAATGCTGCGAATACAAAAAAAGGAGAAGTTCGTAAAAGGCTATGAGAGAGTTTTTAACAGATCCCGGGGAAATAGAAGAGCAAAGCATGAAAATCATTACAGAGCTCCTGGGGGATAAGGTTTTTGACCCGGAGGAAGAAAAAATCATCAAAAGGATCATTCATGCCACGGCAGACTTTGAATTTGCCGGAATTACGGTTATATCCCGCGGAGCTGTGGAAAGCGCCCGGCAGGCCCTGCTGGGAGGGACTTGCCTCCTGTCAGCGGATACCCGGATGATCGCCTCCGGGGTAAACAAGGGGCTCTTGAAAAAGCTGGGAGCCCGCCTGGAATGCTTTGTGGATGACGAGGAGGTCAAAAAAATAGCCCGGGACTGCGGGATTACCCGTTCCATGGCAAATATAAGGGTTTCTGCCAGGTACAACAGAGCAGGAATTTATCTTATCGGAAACGCTCCTACAGCCCTTTACGAGGTGCTTAACCTGGTGGAAGCCGGAACAATCTGCCCTGCCCTGGTCATTGGCGTCCCGGTGGGCTTTGTCGGGGCAGCAGAGTCCAAGGAAGAGTTAATGAAAACAGGCCTCCCCTATATCAGCACGAGGGGCAGGAAAGGTGGGAGCACCGTAGCTGTAGCTATCCTTCATGCCCTTGTGTATATGATCCTGGAAAAAAGTTAGCAGTGAAAGGTGACCAAATAGTGGAAGAGAGAAACTGGGAATATACCTTGAGGAGGGGCCAGAGGCTGCGGCGGGGCTACACCACGGGCTCCTGTGCCGCCGCAGCGGCCAAGGCGGCGACAGCGATGCTCTTTAGCGGGAAGAAGATCGAAGAGATTTCCATACAAACTCCTGCAGGAATTCTCTTAAAGCTCCCGGTGCGCAATATTTCCCGCAGCGGCCTGGAGGTGTCCTGCTCCGTGCGGAAAGACGCCGGAGACGATCCGGATATCACCGGGGGCATTGACGTCTTTGCCAGGGCAACGGAGAAGGAGAGCACAGGCGTAGAGGTTGCCGCCGGAGAAGGGATAGGGGTGGTTACCAGGCCGGGATTGCAGGTAGAGGTGGGAAAGTCTGCTATTAACCCGGTCCCCATGGCCATGATTTTACGGGAAACAGGTCAGGTCCTCCCTCCGGGAAGAGGGGTACGGGTAGTTATCAGCATCCCCGGGGGGGAGGAGCTGGCCCAAAAAACCTTCAATCCCAGGCTCGGTATTTGCGGAGGCCTCTCTATCCTGGGGACGACAGGGATTGTCGAGCCCATGTCCGATGAAGCTTTTAAGGAGACCCTGGCCCTGGAGATGCGCGTCATTGCCGCCGGTGATCCTGAATTTATCGTCCTTGTCCCAGGCAATCACGGGAAAGAGATAGCCCTGAGGAAGCTTTACCTCCCCGAGAACAGGATTATAAAGATGAGCAACTTTGTGGGATTTATGCTCGATAAGTGCGGGGAACACGGTATCAAAAGAATTTTGCTGGTAGGGCATATCGGTAAACTTCTCAAAGTGGCGGCAGGAATCTTTCATACCCACAGCCGGGTGGCTGACGCCCGCTTCGAGGTTTTTGCTGCCCATGCCTGCCTGCTGGGTGCCGATCGAGCTTTAATAGAGGAGATGCGCTGCTCTTCCAGTACAGAAGAGATGGTAGAGATACTCGATACACTACAGGTGGAGGGCCTCTATGACCTTTTTGCCGCCAGGGTCAGCTCCCGGGCAGAAGAGTATCTCTATAACCGGATACCTGTCGGAACAGTCCTTTTCAGTTTACAGAAAGGCATCCTGGGTATGGATGGCGGGGCCAAGCTATTTTTGGAGGAATTCTCTTGGAAAAAATCTTCATTCTGGGTGTAGGGCCTGGAAGCCCGAAGTATGTTTCTCCCCTGGTAATGGAAGTGGCCCGTTCCTGTGACCTGCTGCTAGGGGGAAAAAGAAACCTGGAAATATTTGCGGAATTTCCCCAGGAGAAGCGGGAGATCGGGAGCCAGATACAGCCCCTCCTAGAATTTATTGAAGCTAATTTCCGCACAAGGAAGACAGGAATTCTGGTCTCCGGAGACCCGGGGCTTTTCAGCCTGCTTCCCGTTTTAAGGCGCCACTTCCAGGAAGAGGTTCTGGAGGTGGTTCCGGGCATCAGTGCACTGCAGTACCTTTTTGCCAGAATCAAGCTCCCCTGGCATGATGCTGTTGTCCTGAGCCTTCACGGGAGAAGGGAAAAGGATCTGGCTGAGCTTGTCCGGGACAATGTCAAGGTAGGAATCTTTACCGATCACAAGCATACCCCGGGAATGATCTGCAAACTTCTCCTGGAGAAAGGGATAAAAAGCAGGAAGGTCTATATCGGGGAAAACCTCTCTTATCCCGAAGAAAAAATATATGCAGGGAGCCTGGAGGACTGCCGGGAGCTGCAGGTCGAAGGATTGAATGTAATGGTAATCCTCGGAGGGGGTGGTGAGCGCCTGTGAAGATGAAAAGATGGGAATATATTACTCCGGGCATACCTGATGATCTGTTTCTCAGGGGAGAAGTTCCCATGACTAAAGAGGAAATAAGATGCCTCACCCTATCGAGGCTCCGTTTGCAAACCCACCACCGGGTTGTGGATGTGGGAGCCGGTACGGGCTCCATTGCTGTAGAATGCGCTCTCCTCCTTAAGGAGGGGCAGGTCTTTGCCGTGGAAAAAGACAGGAGTGCGGTAGAGCTAATCAGGAAAAACGCCCGGCTTTTTAGCGTTAACAACCTGGAGTTGATCTGCGGGGCTGCACCGGAGGCCCTGGAAAAAATAGATGTTGTGGACAGGATTGTCATTGGGGGCACAGGAGGTAAATTTCCTGAAATCCTGGAAGTTTGCAGTCAAAAGCTGGCGCCGGGAGGAATCCTGGTGGCAAACTGCATTTTGCTGGAATCCCTTGCTTCTTCTTTGCACCTGCTAAAAAAATTCGCTTTTGCTTCTCCGGAGATTATCTCTGTTAATATTGCCCGCGGGGCAACCCTGGGCGGGCAAACCATGCTCCGGCCCCTTAACCCCGCCTTCATAATCTCCGGGAAAAGGGGGTAAGGCCATGGGCAGGGGGGTATTTTATGGCGTGGGAGTGGGGCCGGGAGATCCCGAGCTGTTGACCCTGAAAGCGGTGAAGATTTTAAAAACAGCGGATCTGGTGGTAGTACCGCAAACAGGCTGGGAAAAGGAGAGCATCGCCTATGCCATTGCTAAGGAGCATCTCCGGGAAAATTGCCGCCTGTTACCTTTTGTTTTTCCCATGACGAAAGATAAAGAGCTGCTGGAAAAAAGCTGGGACAGGGCTTCAGAACGGATCCAGGGGTATTTGGAGCAGGGAGAAAACGCCGTTTTTCTTACTATCGGCGACCCTATGCTTTACAGCACTTATATCTATCTTTTTAAAAGGCTCAGCGCCAGGGGCTATACTGTATATACAATCCCTGGAGTGCCCTCTTTTTGTGCAGCCGCCAGCGCGGCGGGGATTACCCTGGGGGAAGGTGAGGAAAAGATCGCTATTATTCCCTGGAATGACGGGGAAAAGCTTCCCCCGGAAACCCTGCGGCAGTTTGCCAGCGTTGTTATCATGAAAGCATCAGGAAATATAAACGGTATCCTGGAGGCGCTGGGAGAAACAGGCTTTTTGGAAAAAAGCATCCTGGTAAGCAAGTGCGGGTATGAGGATGAGAGGATAGAAAAGGATCTTACGGCCCTGCGAGGAACGCGGGTTCCTTATTTCTCCCTCATCCTGGCTAAAAAAGAGGTGGATAAAAAATGAAAAAGGTCTACTTTATCGGAGCGGGCCCGGGAGACCCGGAGCTGATCACCCTTAAAGGAGCCAGGATCATCAGGGAAGCCGATGTGGTCATTTATACAGGCTCCCTGGTGAACCCTGAAGTAATGCGCAGTGTGAAGGAAGGCTGTGCCGTTTACGATAGCTCGGGGATGACTCTGGAAGAGGTAACCGGATTGATGATCACCTCCGTTTCCCGGGGGAAAACTGTTGCCCGGGTTCATACGGGGGATCCCGGCATCTACGGCGCTATCTGTGAACAGATCAATATTCTGCAGGCTCATGGCCTGGATTTTGAAATCGTTCCCGGGGTTAGCTCTTTTGTGGCAGCTGCTGCTTCCCTGAAAAAAGAGTACACCGTTCCCGGGGTATCCCAGACGGTTATCCTGACCAGAGTAGAGGGGAGAACCCCGGTCCCTGAAGAACAGAGACTGGGAGAACTGTCTGTCCATAAAGGTTCCATGGCCATCTTTTTAAGCGTCCATATGATCGAAAAGGTGGTCGAAGAACTGCTCTGCGGCTACGGGGAGGATGCTCCCGTGGCTGTAGTCCAGAAGGCTTCCTGGCCCGAAGAAAAAATTATCACGGGGACTTTGGGCAATATTGCCCAAAAGATTAAAGACGTGGGGATTGACAGGACCGCGCTTATTCTCGTTGGTGATTTTCTGGGAGAGCATGACCATCGTTCCCGGCTCTACGATAAAACTTTTTCTCACGGCTACCGGAAAGGCAGCGGCCCCGATTCAGAACCTGATGAAATGGGCCCCGAAGCTCGGTAAAAAGCGTATTAGGGTCAGGCTTGACATTTGATTTTTAATAACTAACCATGACCCTGACGGTCACATCAATAGATGAAAATAACCGGGTTTAGATCCCGCCATCGTTCCATAGACGCTGCGCTATTTTCATATTAACCGCCACGACCCTGCGGGTCACAAAAGCGGATGAAAATGACCGGATTTAGATTCCGTCATTGTTCCACAAGAGGCAGCGTTTTGC
>JAGVAS010000054.1 GCA_020060185.1 Desulfovibrio sp.
AAAAAGTATATCGGTCCAAGTTCGTTTTCTGACATCCTGTCAGCTGGGTCGTCTCCAGCTCTCGTTTCGTAGTGAACTTGTTTCCTCGCTGCACAAGTCGCTCCGCCAACAGCAAAATGCTGCCTCTGTGGAACAATCGCGGGATCTAAACCCGGTCATTTTCATCCAATAAAAAGGGGAAATTGTAGACTGGTCAGATGTAAAAGAAGCATTTACATGCTGGCCCCTTATCATGAAAGACGGCCAGGTTGTCGCCCCCGTATCCCGTACTCCTGCCAACCGCTCCGTTATGGCTTTCCGCGCTGACGGCCGCATATTCCTTTTAAATTCAACTCCCGCAACCCTTGAACAGCTGGTCCAAATCATGACGGAAAATCTCGGTGTTTACCATGCTATAAACTTAGATGGCGGAGGTTCCGCAGGCCTTTATTTTCATGGAAGATACTTAATTGAACCCCGCCGCCTGATCCCCAATGCCCTGGTTTTCCATAAGTTATAAGAAGCTTTCTGATTTTTAGCAGGAACATGTTTCCCGACAAGTAAGGATAAAACCTGATTTGTTCATTTCATTTATTAACAGTGAAGAAGAAAAGGGAAGCATCGTTTTGATCTTCCAGGAGTACCCGTTGCTTTTTAAAATAACAGCACCATGAAAATCTGTACGGTAAATTTCCACACCCCCGTCCTCCAGGGCCGAGAGAGTGGCGGGATGGGGGTGCCCAAAGGAGTTGGCTCCCACGGTAATAACGGCCACACGGGGAGCAGTGCTGTCAAGAAATTGTGGCAGGTTGGAGAGGTACCCGCCGTGATGGGGTACTTTTAAGATCTGGACGGGCAATATCTTTTCTCCCTTTAAAAGATTATCCACCGCCCTTGTCTCTATATCGCCCGTAAAAAGGAAGCTTATTTCCTTATATCGCAGGTGTAAAACCAGGGAATTATTGTTAGAATCGCTGTTGGTACCGTTAAATAATTCCGAAGGCGGGCTTAGCACCCTTATCTCCAGAGACGGACCCGCAACAAAGATGTCCCCTCTCCGGACAATTTCCCGGGGAATATTTTTTTCCCGGGCCAGTTCCAGGAGCTCGCCGTAGGACTGCGTCTCGGGTAATTCTACCGTTGTTACCAGCCGCTTTACCGGGATTTTATCCAGGACAGCAAACAACCCGCCGTAATGATCCTCATGAGGGTGGCTTATTATAACCATATCCAGCTTTTTGACACGGCGGTATTCCAGGAAAGGTACCACAACAAGGCGCCCCGTTTCGTCAATATTTCCCATGTAAGCAGGCTTTCCGCCGCTGTCCAGAAGAATATTTTGCCCCTGCGGGGTGTGGATAAAGATGGCATCTCCCTGCCCCACATCCAGGAAAACTATTTCCAGCGTGGAAGAGCCGATGCCGGGCAATCCCCACCATGTTACAAAAAGAGCTATGAGCAGGAGAAACACCAGGAAATAAAAAGGCCTTACCCGAAACTTGCAACGGTAATAGGCGGAAAGTAAAACTCTCCACCCGCCGGCCAGTAGCGCAAGGAAAAGATAGTATAACATTATTTCCGTTAATCTCGGTGGGTACACTTCACGGTACGAAAAAGGCAGGGCGCTAAACATCCTGGCAATAAAGAGAATGTAAGACAAAAGAGGATAATTTGCCAGGTTTAACAGTGAACCGGATAGGGGCCATACCAGGCCCAGGAGCGCAGAAACAAGCCCCAGGCCCAGTACCAGGGCCATAACGGGTAAAACAAATATATTGGCAATAAGGGCTACCAGGGAAACCTGCCTGAAATAATAGGCGGTCAGGGGAATTACGCCGAGCTGGGCTGCCAGCGTTACGGCTAGAAGCGAGGAAATCATCTTTACCGGAGAAAGAGTAAAAGAGAAAGGCAACCTGGCCAGAATTGCGGCGATCTTTTCCTGCAATAACGGGGTTAAAAAGAGTATTGCTGTTGTAGCCGCATAGGAAAGCTGGAAACTTACGGAAAATAGTAAAAGAGGGTTATAAACAAGGGTAATCAATACCGCAGCCGCCAGGGCTGTGGGAAAGTCCCCGGGCCGATCCAGGTGTACGGCTCCCATGGCCAGGAGAACCATTATAAAGGCCCGTATGGCAGCAGGCTTTAAACCGCACAGGTAAACGTAGGCAAAAAGAAGCAAAGCAACAAAAAGGTACGTGCACCATCCCTGCAGGCCTGTCCGCCTTCCCAACAGAAAAATAGCACCGGCTACCAGCCCTACGTGCAGGCCGGAAACTGCCAGCAAATGAGAAATGCCGCTCTGGCTGAACAATTGTCCTGTTTCCCGATCCAGGGCACTTCTTTCACCAAAAAGCATCCCCACCAGCAAGTTCCCCTCCCTTTGGGGAAGGTACGCTCTTAAAACAGCTGACATCCTGTTCCTGACTTTAAAGGCTGCCAGCTGCAGGCGGGAAAGCTCTTTAGAGATGCCCAAAAAAGTGACACCGGCAGCCGGACCATAAAAAGCTGCCGCTATTCCCCTCGTTTCCAGGAAAGACTGGTAATCAAATCCACCCGGGTTGCGGAGGCCTTTAGGCTCATATATTTTCCCCCGTAAGGATACTTTCTGCCCGTATGACAAATCTAAAGGTATCTCCGCTTTTTCTTTCCATTGAAGAGTTACCCGGACCCTGCCGTTTACGGAATACTCCTCTTCCCTGAAACGAACTTTTTCCGAACGAAGCGTAAAGACCACATCATCCTCACGCCAGAGAGGCTCGTCTTCCACCATCCCTACCAGCAGGCAGTTCTCCCCGCTGTAGTCCCGGATGTTGCCCCGAACCTTATGCAAAGAATAATTATAAACAAGCCCCCCGGCAACCAGGAAAACCAGCAAAAGGGGGATAAAAACCTGTACCACGTTTTTCTGGTTAAAGATATTCCATAAAGCCCAGAGAAGAGCGGCAGCTGCCGGAAGGATAAATATGTAAGGCGAAAAACAACGCCCCAGGATAATTCCTGCGACGTACGATAAGGTTAATAAAACCAGGGGACGGGTCATAACAACGCTCCTCTAAAAACCTTAAATTAAATACAAGTATACTTCTCCTTTCCCCCTCTTTTCCCTTTATTTCCCGGGAAACATTTTTTTCCATTTTTCCTCATTTTTTATCTGTTTTTTCCCGGATTACTGTAGTTCCTTCAAAAAAATGCCGTCTAGCCAGTTATAGTACTACTTTTGTCTCTTAAAAATTACTGGTTTTTAGCGTAGAAAAATTGTAAATGTTGTTCTGGCGTTGTCATCGTTCCCTCCACGGGAGTAAAAACAAGTGATGTTTTCCCTATTAAAACGAAAGCCAGAGTCCCCAGGCAAAAGGGTAATGTAAGAGCAGGAACACCCCATGGAACTAAAAACGCACTTATAGCTCCAAAAAGCAAAGCAACAACGATAGCACAACCAATTGCCAGAAGGGCGGATCGCCACGTAAGGACATAAAAAAAACCACCAATAGCAATAGCAGCAACAAAAGTATTAAATCCCCACAGGCCGTTATAAATTGTATAACTGTTCGCTCCAAGGGCAACTCCTGCCAGCATCCCCACTCCCGAACCAACAAGGGCAAAAGTTCCTGCAATACGTGAAGCTGCAAGGATCCCGGCAAATATAATAATTCCACTTAAAGGATTGTTGACAAAAAAAAGCTGCCCGATTCCACGAAAAACCGCATTAAAAATAAAGATAATATCTAAATAATAAATATTATCAACAACATCGGTTATCGCAGGCAAAGGCGGAGCAGCTACTGAAATTATGGTACTTTCAAAAAAATAAAAAGAAGCGGCAAGAAAAAGCAAAGCTACAAAATTAAAAGGTAATGTAAAAGACGGTATTTTCCAGACATCAAATATTTTATTTAATGCCTCTGTCAATATAGTGCTTATGGCGCTGAGGATAAGAATAAAAATAATTACCCTTCCATCCCACATGTTTTTACTAAATGTTGCCAGGGCCAACCCTACCAGTACACCATTAAAGCCATAGAGACCAGCACGAATTGTTTCTCTATTTAAACCAAGAATGATTGCTGCTAAAACAGAAACCGCAACTCCAAACGTACCTGCAAAACCAAGCCATCCGGAGAAGAAATATATTCCTGTTAAAATCATCAACCCTGTGAAGGGATTATTCATAAACACAACCTGGCCAATGCCCCGCAAGCAAGAATCAGCAAAGGCCAAAACGGGGATACGAGCCGCCGTTTTTAACCACGCGGGCATGGTTCCATTAATATAACTAAACATAACATTTTCTCCAATCACTTTAAAATCAGTAGGTCCTTTTCAACTTAGAGCAAGGATAGAAAAATACCGGCTGCTACGGCAGAACCGATAACCCCGGCTACGTTAGGGCCCATGGCATGCATTAAAAGGTAATTATTCGCATTGGCTTCCTTACCGACAACCTGGGATACCCTGGCAGCCATGGGGACCGCCGAAACTCCCGCTGAACCAATTAACGGATTGATCTTGCCTCCTGTCAGCTTACACATAATTTTGCCCATAATAATGCCACCGGCAGTTCCAAAGGCAAAGGCCAACATACCCAACCCTATTATTAACAGGGTTTGCGTTGTCAGGAAATAAGCGGCGTTGGCTTTTGCTCCCACAGCTACCCCCAGAAAAATGACAACAATATTATTCAGCTCATTCTGTGCCGCTTTGCTCAGGCGCTCCGTCACCCCGCATTCTCTCAACAGGTTCCCGAACATCAGCATTCCTAAAAGAGGGATGGCAGCAGGTAGAAAAAGTCCGGTTAAAATTATAACAATAATGGGGAAAAGAACTCGTTCTGTTTTAGAGACCGGTCTTAATTGCTCCATAACTATGCTTCTCTCTTTTTTAGTAGTTAATGCTTTCATAATTGGAGGCTGGATGATGGGTACTAGTGCCATATAAGAATAGGCAGCAATAGCTATGGCTCCAAGAAGATGAGGTGCCATTTTGGAAGTAAGAAAAATAGCCGTAGGCCCATCAGCGCCACCTATAATGCCTATGGAGCTGGACTCCTGTGGTGTAAATCCCAGCATGGAGGCACCGATAAATGTTGTAAAGATACCCAGCTGGGCTGCAGCTCCCAGTAACAGGGTCATGGGATTGGAAATCAGGGGACCAAAATCCGTTAATGCACCTACTCCTAAAAAAATTAAAGGTGGGTATATTCCCAGTTCGATACCCTGGTAAAGATAATAAAGCAATCCCCCTACTTGTCCATCAGCGGGAGGAGCCATCAGCGCCCCAAGCGGCAAATTAACCAGCAGCATGCCAAAACTAATAGGCACCAGCAGTAAAGGTTCATATTTTTTGGCAATACCCAGGTACAGAAGAAAAAGGGCAATAATAATCATAATAAGTTGAGGAATTGTCAGGTTAGCAAATCCTGTTGAAGATATAAATTCCCCTAGCTTTGCAAGCATTTGTACCCCTCCCTGGTTATTCAATAACTATCATTACATCTCCAGTATTAACGGTTGAACCACTAGCAACATGTATTGATTTTATCAGTCCTGATGTGGGAGCGGTTACTTCATTTTCCATTTTCATCGCTTCCAGGATCAGTAATGTATCTCCTTCGTTAACGTTATCACCGACTTTAACTTTAACGTTAATGACAGAACCAGGCATGGGCGCAACTACCTGGAAGCCAACACTGGTTTTAGGTCCGGTATCTTTTTTCTTCTCTTCAGAGGGAGATACTGAAATTGTCGGCTTTGCAGCAGGTGTTTGCTGCGCTTTGGGTATTGCAGATTTAGGTATTACGGGTGTAGAAAGAGCAGGTGAATCTGCTTCTTCCACTATGACCTCAAACGGCTCGCCGTTAACATATACGTTATATTTTTTCATCTAAATTTCCCCCTTCTAAAGCATAAAGTCTTGTCTTAAGTTTGATAATCTTGTTCTCTCTGGTTGTCCCCCCATGTTCTGGAGCGGTTCCGATCTACTGATTTTATGTGATAGGTACTGAAGTCTTTTTTAAAAGAATATAAAAGGACACCCATGCTTGCAGCTACTCTTTTAGGTATTAAGTCCTGGCCGGAACCTTTCGTGGTACAGGCACTTTCCGCACCGGCTTCAAGATTGACTCCTGCAGCCGAAACAGGTTTTTCCGCTGTGTTAAAGACAGTTTTTGGTTGTTTTTTTCCTCGGACAGTAAATACTTTGTTAAAAATCATTAAAATAAACGCAAGTACAAGAAGTGTTACTATAACAACCAAAAACCCTACTGTTAAAATTTCAAAACCAAAGATAATAGTGTTATTCATACTCACCTTCCCCTAAATGAGACATTTATGTTAAGCTATTAAGCATTTTTTCTTGCCTCCAGCGGTTAGCAAAGGCTTCCTTGTAGCTCATTTTTTTAAAGTAAATGACGTTGTTAGCCGCTGCCTGACCAATCTTCCAAAACTCGGAGGTTACTATCGTAGCAATGGATACAAACCCGCCTAAGCTTGGACCATCAACTGTAAGGATAACAGGCATATCGCCTGTAAAATTTATGGTTCCGATGGCATAAGCACAATCATGAATGTTCGATGGATGGCTCCCGCCCTCCCCTCCATCTGTTCTTGCAAATTGCAGGCGTGGTCCTTCAAGCCTGTAGCCGAGCCTGTTGGAGTTGTGATGTACGCGCCACGGTGTACTGTAAAAAGTCTCAACATCTTCCGGAGTGAAAAAGTCCGGCGCCTCGTGAGGTCCGGGAATCACTCCTACGGCCCATTCGTGGTTATATTCAGGTATGTTTTCGGGAGGCAATGTCCTGCCCTCTTTTGTTAAAACTTCTTTTTTCTTCGCCTCGTCGATTGAAAGCAAATCTCCGGCTTTAAGTGGACGTCCCTCAAGCCCACCAAACCGTCCGTAGGGAAACGTGGCCTTGCTTCCAAGATAAAGTGGAATATCAAAACCGCCAGCAACGCTCAGGTAGGAACGAAAGCCGGAACCCTGCAAAGTTCCGAAAGAAAGAATATCACCTTTTTTTACATGTACAGCTTCCCACCAGGGAACCTCCTGGTCCGCAAGATTTCCATGCAACTTGGCGCCTGTTAAAGCAATCATGGTATCCTTCAGGAAAAGTAATTTCGGACCTTTAGCTGTTATCTCCAACCCTGCCGCATCATCCTGGTTTCCTACCAGCCTGTTGGCGATACGAAAAGCTAGTGGGTCCATCGGCCCCGATGGTGGAATACCTATATTCCAGTAACCTACCCTGCCAGGAAAATCCTGCACGGTAGTGTGCAAGCCGCCATCTATTACAGCTATCATGGCCTGATCCGTCCTTTCATTCAAAGATATTAATAACCCTTTGTCCAGCGAAATGACGCTTCTTCCTGTTTAGCTTTAAATGCCTCAACTTCATCTTTAATTGAATTGAGAAAAGAATTATATTTTTTAAGATTAAAAATGTCACTTTCAATTCGTAACGAATAATCTTGTAAAAGCATCGCCTCCCTAGCCTCTTCCAATTCAGGTTCGCTTACCGGTTCAAACTGGATACGATCAAAAGGTCTTAGCAACCAGGGTGCCTCGGAAAAAGCGGGAGAAGTCTGGTTCGTGCTCCAAATGGAAAGTGTACGCCCGACTAACTGGTAGCCTCCAGGGGATTCCATCGGATAAATACAAACATAGGAACCTCCAATACCCACGGCACCTTCGGGAGTCCACATTCTTGCCGGGTTATATTTGGGAACTACAAGGCGGTACCTGGGATCCAGTGGGACAGCACAGGGTGCTCCCAGGTAGACATCCCCTAGGGCCAGAACCATATGCTGTGTAGCAGTATGATAGTATATAACCTGCTCTATTCCATCCAGAGCGTTACAGCGGGCAACAAACTCCATATTATCCGGGAGATAGGGAGCCTCAGCCCTTACCGATTTCATATATTTGGCTATGGCCTCCTTGGTCCAGCGATCATGATAGGCAATGGGAAGGTAAACAATCCGTGAGGAAACCTCTGCTTCCCCAAGGGAGGGTAAAGAATGTTCAAGGTCATAAAGCTCCTCAAGTAACTTGTTGAGAGGAAGACGCAGGCAATCATAATTTACCAGCAAAGAACGAACCCCCGGAGCAGTTTCAAGCACTCCTTCTATTTGTTTTTCCTTAATAGCATGATCAAGAGCATACACACGGAAAGTAAGATCTAAATCCAACACCATTTCTCCGTATTCCACCAGCAGATAAGCATCACCCGCCATTCTATAAACCACGCGCGGGGCCCCTTCTCTTTCAGGGATAGAACTGGCAACAGCATCAGAAAACAATTCCACCATTTTTCCCGGGGTTAGATCTAACAGGTTTCCTTTATCATTTTTTTTGTTTATGTTCATATAAATAACCCCACACCTCTCTATAATCTCTTCAATCGGTTATGAGTGGGGGAGAACAGCCTTCTTATTCAATGAAGCCATTCTCCCCCTTTTCTCAGCTGAAAATAACAACTTATGGCTTCGCTTTACACCTCACCACGCAGTACAATACCGTAACGAGTAGTTCATTCTCGGCAAGCTTGACATTGTTAACCTACTTCAGATTCGCAGATTTTACAGCGTCTATAAAACGCTGCGAGTCAGAAACCCAGCCAAAGACGCCTCCCTGCATCTTAATGGATTTAATGGCTGATTGATAGTTGCCGTAGTCTGTCGCTCCGGTGCAATCCTTCAGCAGTACGCACCAGTAACCAAAATCGTTTGATTCTCGCATGATGGTATGGACACATACATCAGTAGTAATCCCGGAGATTACCAGATGTGTAACGCCAAGATTTTTTAATACCATGTGGATAGTACTGGAACCATAAGCTCCCTTTCCGGCCTTATCCACAATATATTCTCCCTCAACCGGGTAAAGCTGCTCAATAATATCCCAATTTTTCTCCCCACGGACCAGCAGTCGCCCCAGACCATTGGGAGGAATATCACCTATACCTACCCCGTTACCGATTATCTTGCTGCGTAGAACTTTATTAAATGGTGCATCAGAAAGATCAGGTTCATGACCTTCCCTGGTATGCACAACTTTAATATCGGTTCCCCGAACCGCATCCAGAACATTCCTGATTGGTTTAATAGGTGCGGCTGTTAGAGATAAATCATAACCCATAACATCGACATAACCTTTTTCCCCGCAAAAGTCTACCTGCATATCAATGGCAATAAATGCAGTCCTGGCAGAATCAAATTCCACATAGGCGACATCACCAAACTGAGGGCAATCCTCTACCTCTAACTTAAAAAGTTTACCTTTGGGAGGTCCGTACAGCCAGGTTGGAAAAGCAAAGGTTTTAGTCTCCTTGAAATATTCATAGCCCTCTTGAACTTTCTCTAACAGTATTTCACGGTTTTTTTGCAGCAAAGACTCATATTTTCTGATTTCAGACATCATTTAACTCCCCTTTCGAAGATTATGTTTTTAAATCTTATTCTTTATAATTTACGAAGCATTCACCTTTGCAGGTATTTTTTTTCTGAGTCTTTCACCTCCCCTGGTAATATATTAATTTAAGAGTACCTTTGCCTGAAAAATTCCTGCTACTAAAAGTTTTGCTTCTCTGAAGCCGAACTTTTTACTTCCGGTGCAACTTCCTTTTCACGGAAAATAACCTGTTCCATAATTATTACGAGGATAATAACCAGAATAACGGGATTATTCAGAAGCGTTCCAACCAGGCGGGGTATATTATCATAAAACCCCTGTGGAAGCATGGACATCCCCAGCGCAAAGAACACAGAAAAACCGACGATAAATATTTCCCTGGTCTGGAACGTGCTTCCCTGGTGCCATATATTTGCGCCAATACCGATCAAGGTTGAAGCCACACCCAGTAAAACAGCTCCAGCTACTGGTTGTGGCATTGCTGCCATAAGCCCCCCAACCTGCCCAAAGAAACTTAATACAATAAAAACTATGCTGGCAACCAGGATAAAGAAACGGGCAGCCACCCTCGTTAGAAGAATCAGTCCTAAATTTTCACCGTAGGAAACATGGCTCGGAACACCGAGAATACCTGCAACAGTACCCTCGACGAGGCCGAAAATGAAGAAATAACGCTTTTCTCTTGTAGCGGGTAATTGTGCACCAATGATACCTGTATATCCCTGTATATTGCCGTACAGGTTTATAGCGGAGAAAATATTCACAATGATCATTGTAATAATTAAATCAACAGGGGGTATCTGAGTACCAAAGGGGAAAAGGCTCGGGGTAACAAATACAGGCATGGATCTGACCAGTGCCCAGTCAAATTCTCCCAGGGCGATAAAAATTACATAACCCAGTACGATCGCAATAAGTACTGGGATAGTAGCCAGCAAGCCTTTCCCTTTAATGGAGATATAACCGCATAACAAAGCAAGAATAATTCCGGCATAGAAAGGCCATGCCGCCTGGTAGGAAGCAATCAGGCTAATTCCTACCGAGCTGGTAGCCAGCCCCACCATCATAACCATGGCCCCAAGAACTAGCGGCGTCCATACCTTGCCAATATAGCTTATAAGGCCTAGTCCTCCGATAATTGCTACAAATATCCCGGCAATTATATATGCGTTAAAAGATAAAAGCGCATATTCCTTGCCCCCAATAACATAAGCTGCAACAATAGCAAGGGAAGGGATGATATTGGGACCAGAAACCATGGCCAGCCGGTGTCCGCTTGCTGCCTGTACCAGGGTTGAAATACCAATCATCAAAACAACTCTGGCCATATAACTGGCAAGAACGTCTCCCGTAAGCCCCAGTCCGAGTCCCACAATGGCATAACCCCAAACTACCGGGTAGAACATTATCAGCACCCATTGAATTGAATAAATGATCATATCTTTTGTTGACTTTGGCTTATCGTCCGTTCCGTAAACCAGTTGGAACTGGCTTTGTACATCTGCCATAACTATAACCTCCTTCCAAATTTTTTAACCTTTTAAATTGAACCGAAACATTTTATGAGAAAAGAGTAACTTTTAGTTATTAACACCTCCAGTTCAGGTTTATATTTGATTTCTTAATAAAATTTTAAAATAATAGCAGGGAGAAATCTTTAGATTTGTGAGATAAAAAAACAGCATAATATTGCTGTTAAGGGATAAAAAATGTGTTTGATATTGTAAAAATAAATATTTAAATATCGACCATGGCAAGTATTTTCAAAGCCATATGAAGAGAAAATCTGCACTCGGCATTATTAAGTGAAACCCCAAGTATTTCTTCGATATTTTTTATGCGGTAAGCCAGGGTCTTGGGATGTATGAACATTTTTTCTGCCGTTAGCTTCTGGTTATTATTATTAGCAAGCAACTGCTCCAGCGTAAATAAAAGCTTGGTATTCTTTTTTTTGTCATAGTCCAGGAGATTGCCAATTGTTTTATCAACAAAACTTTCCAGTTCTTTTTTATCATGGAATTGCGCCAGAATCCTGTATACTCCTAAATCATCATAATGGTAGACACCATTGTTTCCCCATACCGATTTACCCACCTTGATAGCAGTAAGCGCCTCCTTGTAACTGTTCTTAATATCCATAATATCGGGGTAAAAGGAGCCTATTCCAATAGTTACTGTAAAATCCTTAATATTCTCATCTATGGCTCTTTTAATGTGCCTAGCAATACTGCAAGAAAATTTTTTAACATCTTGATCCAAAGTAGGATTTGGAAAAGGATAAAGAACAATTATGCTGTCACTACGATCCCAAACAATGCTTTCCCCCGCTTTAGAAAAAAAGGTTTTAAAAACAAAATTAAACAAGCTGCTTAACAGGTTGTGAGACATTTTTTCATCTTTTTTTAAATTTTGTAAGAATATATCCTCAAAGGAATCGACATCAATTAAAAATAATATATACGAAAGAGTTAAATTCATGTTAAAAAACGCGCCTCTTTGTATAACTGTCTCCTTTGATTCTATTTCCCCATCTACAAGATCATTGAGAAAATCATCACGATATTTTTTTCCACTTCAGCAGCAGCCTGTTTTTTTAACAAAACCAGGGCAACAATCGTTGCAGCCCTTTCAATTGCCACAATATCTTCACTTTCCACCGATCGCCCTAGAATATTCATAGTTATATTGGCAAATATTTCATTATTAAGAAATACGGGCCTTTGAATAAACCCGTTTTCAGTTTCACCCCTATTTCCCAGTATATTTTCCAGGTTTTTATTTCTTTCTTTTTGTGGCTCAGCTTCTGCCAGCACTTCATCGAAAACATTAATTATTTGCACCCGTGCATAACAAAGATTGGCAAGAGCAAAGGCAACTTCCTGAAATTCCCCTCCAGATAGTACCAAGCTGGTAAAGGTCTGGTGAATTTGTTCAGTCCTTTTGATAATGAGATAATCCCTGTTAATAACTTCTGCCAGTAAATCCCGAATAATTTTATCAAAGTGTGCATCTGGAGGCAATTCTATGATGGGAAAATTAAACTTATTTGCAATATTAATGGCTTCTTCGGGAAGGCCCTCCAGGAAACGGCGGGTTTTAACCGCTAGCCCTGTAAGTTTCTTGCCTGATAACTTTTTAATAAGATCAACAAAACTTGTAGAAGAATCTTTAAAAGGATAGCCCGTGGTTAAAAGAAACTCATCTTCTGAAACCCAATCAACTATGTCAGGTACCTCCATAACATTCACAAAACGAATTTCCCGATACAAGCCTTGTTTACCAGCAATAACCCTGGCATTTTTCAAGCATTCCATGGTTAGCGCTTCTGATAAAGTGAAAGCCATAGCATTACACCTCTAGCTAATTTTATGTTTTTTATTTCTTTAAAAAGTAATAAATACCTTTATTCTTTTTGGGAATCGTAATCCGCGAGTTAGAGGTTTAAGTCTTCTTCCAGGAAAGCCCGGTAATCAAACCCACCCGGATTGCGTCTTTCCTTTGGCTCGTAGAGAACACCCCGCAGGGATATTTTCTGTCCGTATGATAAAAAGGCAGAAGTACCCTCCTTACTCCTGTCCTCCTTTCCACCCCGGATCCCACCCTCGCTCACTCTGGAATCATCCAACCGAAGCGTGACCCGGACCGTGCCGCTTACGGGATGCTCCTCTCCCCTGAACTGTACTTTTTCCGAACGAAGCGTAAAGACGACATCAATCCCCAAGCCAGAGAGGCTCGTCTTCCAGCATCCCCTACCAGCAGGCAGTTCTCCCCGCTGTAATCCCGGATGTTACCGCTAACCTTTTGCAGGGAAAGGTTGCAGCCCAGGCTCCCGGCAGTCAGGAAAATTAATAACAGGGGAATAAACGCCTTCAAACCTTCCCCCCTGCAAAGCAGGTTGAAGATAGTCCAGGCCAGCGCCCCCATAGCAAGGTAAACGGATACCCGGGTAGAAAAAGAATAACGCCCCAGGACTATTCCCAGGACATAAAAAAGGGTAATGAAAACCAGGGAACGGGCCATATAAGCACTCCTCAGGCTAAACTGTAAACACAGGAAATACTTCTACTTTTTCCCTGATTTTCCTTTCCAAAAACAACAGTAGTAAAGAGCTTTAGAAATGAGTGCTTTACTGTCCAAAATTAGACGTGCGGGTAAACTCCTAATTTTGAACACTAATCTTTCTTAGTTTCCAACTTCAGCCAATTTCAACTAATAATATTAATATGGCTTGACAGAATAGTGTTCTCCAGGTTCAGCAGGAGGGAGCCCGGCCGTTTTGTTCAAAGCCGCGGGGAAAAAGTCTAAAATATCCCCTGCCTTACTGCCCCGCTGGCCTAAACGAGCAGCAAGCATATCTGCAGCTAACCCGTGCAGGTAAGTCCCGCAAATAGCAGCCTTTTCCGCATCCAATCCCTGGGCTGCAAGGGCAGCAATCAGGCCTGTAAGCAGATCACCCGTCCCGGCCGTGGAGAGAACAGGATTCCCAGTAGGATTTATATAAATCTCACCTTCAGGTAAAGCAATAACAGTATGTGCTCCTTTAAGTACCAGAACTACCTGCCATTCTACTGCCTGCCTGGCCGCTAAACCCCACCTATCCTGTTGCACACTGACCGTATTACTCCCGACCAGCCTGGCCATCTCCCCGGGATGAGGTGTTAAAATGAAAGGCACTTTTACTTCTTTTAAAAAGTCCGGTTCCAGGGACAGGGCACTTACTCCCCCGGCATCTACCACAAAGGGTACGGATACTTCCCTAGCCAGGTTTTTTAGCAGGTTTAATGTTTCTTCACTGGCGCTTAAGCCCGGCCCCAGGGCAAGGGCCTGGCAACCTCTGGCATGTTTCAAAATCTCAGTACTTCCACTGGATGTTAAGTTGCCATCACCATCCCCGGGAAAACCCAGCACTATAACCTCCTTTAACTTGGCTTCCAGAACCGGCCGAAGTTCTGCCGCCGTGCCCAAATAAACAAGTCCTGCACCTCCCCTTAAAGCAGCTTCACCGGCCAGTGCCGCCGCACCGGTCATCCCCGGCGACCCTGCCAAGATAAGCACCCGGCCATAAGAACCTTTATGACTGTCCAACATCCTGAATGGTAGTTGTGACCGGACATAACCTCCTGTTACCAGGTTTTCTTTAATTCCTGCCTGGGAGGCCAGTTCTTCCGGTATACCGATATCTGCTACGAGCAAAATGCCGGTATATTCTGCACCGGGAAAAAGCAGTAAACCCCTCTTGGGTAAAGCAAACGTAACGGTATAATGAGCTCTAACCGCTACTCCCATCACTTCCCCGGTGTCGGCGGAGATTCCGGAAGGTATATCCACGGAAACTATCGTGGCTATGCTGTCATTAATTGCCATGATAATCTCTGCAAAAGCCCCGCTGACCTGGCGCTGAATCCCGGTACCCAAAAGGGCATCTATAATTAAATCGTCGGCTTTTAAACCTTTAATAAATGCAACCGGATTTTTTTCTCCGATCCTGTTAACGTCATATCCCTTTTTTAGCAGAATATTGTAATTAACCGCCGCATCACCTTTATATTCTAAGACATCACCTATAGCCCAGGTTTCTACATGATATCCCAGCTGCCATAAGTGCCTGGCGATGACAAAACCGTCACCACCGTTATTGCCCCTCCCGCAAAAAATTACTATTTTTCCCTGTTTCCGATCAGGACGTATTTTTTGTACTAAACGTACTACCTGCAGCCCGGCGTTTTCCATCAGAATAAGCCCGGGTATACCAAACCGGGTCATGGCGAGCCTATCTATTTCACCCATTTTTTCTCCGGAAACTATTTTCATTAGATACACTCCCAGTAAAGTAATCTTCTCCAATTTTCTTCAATTATATCATAAAAAAACAGATTTTTCCCATGAAACACCATCTTTTTATTTCCCGGGAAATTTGATAGTATTAATAAAAACGGGGAGGGTTAGCAGCAGGGTACCCCTGTTTACATAAAAACCTGCTTAAAGAGAAACATGAGAAAAAATTTACAGTTGCTATTTTGCCTGTTTTTCAGCCTGTTACTGCTTTTTGCATCAATTTCATGCCAGGTACAGAATGATCGGGGAGAAAAAAAGAAATCTCCCGGTCAAAGTGAAACTGTGCAGGAACAAGAAAAAGATAACGATCATGAAGATATGGAAAAAGATCAAAAAAGCACAGGGCAAGAAGAGGAGGGTGCTCCAGAAGAAAAGCCCGGCACAATGCCCCCGGAACTACTGGTACATAAACCTAACGAACTGGGAGAAATTATGATCTTGATGTATCATGAAATCGGCTATCCGGAAAGCGAATGGAGGCGAACTCCGGAAAATTTCCGGCGTGACCTGGAAATCCTTTACGAACAGGGTTACCGGTCCATATCTTTAACGGACCTGGTTAGGGGAAATATTAATATTCCTGCCGGAACCTCACCTGTAGTACTGACTTTTGATGATGGAAACAAGGGAAATTTTTATTACCAGGAAAAAAACAGCGAGTTAGAGATAGCCCCGGATTGTGCTGTGGCCATCATGAAAAGTTTTTATAAGGAAAAACCGGATTTCGGCCTGGCTGCTACCTTCTTTATTTATTTCCCCAACCCTTTTAGAGAATCCCAGTATATTGAAGAAAAGCTTAACTACCTGGCAGCAAAAGGCTTTGAAATCGGCAATCACACTTACGGGCACGCCAATCTTTCACACCTTGGATCCGCAGAAATTCAACGGGAACTGGCACAACATGTCCAGGCAACCCGAAAATATGTCCCCGGCTATGAGGTCAATTCCCTCGCCCTGCCTTACGGGAGTTATCCCAGAGAAAATTTCGAACTGCTCAGGCAAGGTTCATATGAAGGCATCACCTACCGGCATGAAGCGGTGCTCTTGGTGGGATCCAATCCCAGCCTTTCACCTTTTCATAAAAAGTTTAACAGTTCCAGGCTCCCACGGATTCGTGCCAGTGAGCTAAAAACCGATGGGGTGGGTTTGTATGACTGGCTGGAATATTTCGGGCAAAATCCCCACAAGCGCTACATTAGCGACGGGGATCCTCGTTACATTACTGTCCCCGAATCATTAAAAGATTTACTCAACGAAGAAGTATTAGGGGAAAAAGAGGCCCGCTTTTATGCAAACTAACCTTCACAACCCTACGGGATACAACAATGCACGAAAATGTCCTATTTTAGATACCGTTCTATGACCCGACCAGGTGGCGCAAGGCTGGAGCAGGCGACTTGTGAAGCGAAGCAAAAAGTTCACTGCGAAGCGAAAGTGGGAGATGACCCTGCTGGCCTGGATGCCAGCAGCCAGGAGGCGAGTAGAAGGCGAGCTCCTCCTGGGAAGGTCGTCGGAAGCTCGAGGAGAGCAGTAGAACTTGCCGAGCTGAACCCGGAACTACGCCACCAGCAAACGCTGCGCTATTTTCATATTAAGAAAAAGAAAAGAGGATTAAGCAATATGTCCCTCCCGCTGCTAACATTTCCCATTATCCTTTTCTGCCTGGGTATTATAGGAACCATCTTACCCTTGTTGCCGGGCGTAACACTGATCTGGATCGGGATGCTTCTTTATGGAATCCTGACAGGATTTCAAAACCTTACTCCTGAATTTTACATCCTCCAGGGGCTGGCAGCCTTTTTGGTAATGTCCATCGACTATATGGCCACCGCCCTGGGTACCAAACATTTCGGTGGTTCCAGGACCGCTATGTGGGGAGCCGCACTTGGTCTTTTACTTGGTCTTATTATTTTAGGGCCCCTCGGAATTATTTTCGGCCCCTTCCTGGGAACACTGCTGGGTGAAATGCTAAAAGGAATACCCCCGGAAAAGGCCCTTCGTTCGAGCTTCGGCGCCTTATTAGGCCTCCTCGGGGGTATAATACTGAAACTCAGTATAGAAATAGTTATGATTTATGTTTTTTTCCAGCACATCTAATGGACGACAGCAGCCCTGTTTTCCTCTTCCTGGGCGATTTTCTGGTGAAAAGCCGCATCAAGGCTGGCAGTAATGACCAGAGAGATATCGTCAATAAGAGTATCTATTTCTTTGGGAGTCACAATCAGGTCGCCCGCGAAAGGCTGCATAACTTCCTTGATAATATTTCTTTTTTCCTCCCAGTCCATTTTTTGAACTATGCCGGCAAACATATTTCCCTGTGGAGATTCCCTTTTTAAAGCCTCCGCCAGTTTATCCATGCTGTCCCCGGCAATGGTTATAGCATCTACCACCGTTGGTACGCCTATGGCAAATACTGGTATACCTTCCATCGTTTGCCTGTTTATCCCCAGGCGGCGGTTGCCCACCCCGGAGCCGGGAACAACACCTGTATCGGATACCTGGATGGTAGTAGCCAGCCTATCCATTCGTTGAGCGGCTAGGGCATCAATAGCTATAATCACGTCCGGGCGGATTTTTTTCACGACTCCTGTAATGATCTCGCTGGTTTCAATACCAGTAATGCCTAACACCCCGGGTGAGATAGCACAGACGGAGCGGTAGCCCTCCCCCAGTATTTCCGGCTTCATCTGCAGAATGTGGCGGGTAATGAAGAGCTCCTGCACCACCCGGGGTCCCAGGGCATCGGGGGTGACGTTCCAGTTGCCCAAGCCGATGACCAGTACGCTTTGCTCACCATTCAGGTTAAAGAAGGCTTGCAGCTCTTTATAGAATACGCGCACAACCTTATCCTGTAAAGCAGTATTCTTCTTGCGCAGGCCGGGGACTTCAAGTGTCAAGTAGTTGCCAATTTGCTTTCCCATCCGGGCTGCAGCCTGCTCCGTAGTAATGGAAACCCGGTTAATGATAATGTCTTCGTCTCCTTCTTTTTCCACGTTCACCCCCGGGATATCTTCAGTCCTGGTAATGACTTCATGCGCCTCCAGGGCCAGGTCAGTCCGGACGTTAAACCCCGGTACACAACCAAATTTCTCAGAGCTGTTTAATTCAGAAAAACTAAAAACCATATTGTGCCCAGAACAACCGGGCCTCCCCCCTTTTCTTTTTCAGTATTATCCTTTTTAGGTTAACCGAAAATCAGGAGGGTATACAGTAACGCAATAGAAATGAATATGTAGCGCCTGCCTAAAAATATGCTCTTTGATCTGTAAAAGGGCTGGCAGACGTGGCCGATCCAGCGCACCTCACCGCTACGGTGGATAATACGAAATTCCACGGAAAGTGTGCTGCTGCTAGCGAATGAATTCCGAATATGATTCTTCAGCAGAGGAAGGTCATCGGGGTGGGTTATCTTCTCAAGCAACCCGGGATTCTGGAGGAAATTCTCGGGACTGTAACCGGTGATATTTATACAGGATGGTGGCACATAGGTAAAGTTTCCCTCGGCATCCAGCAAAAAGTCCCAGTCCCGGAGTAAAGTCTATCAGCGCGCGAAAACGTTCCGTTTTTAATTTCTATATCGCTCCTGGCTGTTACGGCATTGTAACAATCCTTTTAACAGTTATGATAGAGAGAGTTATTATCTCTCATCAATAATCCTGCCTTTCGCTTTTTTAAACCGGAAACCTTTCCTTCTGAAAAGTCTCAGACAGGCTTCAACAACTTGTTCATCATAGAGCAACCCATTGTTTTTTGAAATCTCTTCAAGTGCATTTTTTACGCCATAGGCTGGACGGTAAGGTCGATGCGAAGCCATGGCCTCCACGACATCGGCAACAGTTATTATCCGGGCTTCAAATAGTATATTCTCACCGGAAAGTCCTTCGGGGTAACCTGAACCATCTAACCTTTCGTGATGCTGGGCAACCATTTTAGCTATGGGCCAAGGAAATTCTATTTTTTTTAATATTTCATATCCCATGAGAGGATGGGTTTTAATCAGGCTAAACTCGGTGGAGCTGATCTTCCCTGGCCTTGTAAGGATTTCAGCAGGAACATAAATTTTGCCAATATCATGAATCGCTGCAGCCAAACGGATGCCATTAATTTCATCTTGAGAAAGCCCCATCTCTTCTGCTATAGCAACGGCAAGTTTGGAAACCTGCTGTTGATGTCTAGCAGTAAATGGATCTCGCATTTCAACTATTATCTCCATTGCTTCTATAATCTTTTCCAAAGTAAGATTAATATTTTTTTCGTTTTGCTTGCGCTCTAATATATCACGCAAACAGAGCACAGCTCCTGTAACATGACCAGCATCATCAGTTAATGTGCTGCTTGTAGCCTCGATCCAGAAATAGTTTCCTTTCTCATGTCTAAAGCGAAACTCGGTTTTTTCGGGAGATTTATTGTTAAATATTGCGGAGATAATCTTTTTTATTTTATCTCTATCTTCAGGATGTATTAGCGTAAAAAACGTAACATTTGTCAATTTACTGGGATCGTATCCCAAGTTTTTAAATGACGGGCTAACGTATTTTATCGCTCCGTCTTTATTGATTT
Organism: Desulfovibrio sp.; assembly: GCA_020060185.1. Taxonomy (GTDB): domain Bacteria; phylum Bacillota; class Dethiobacteria; order DTU022; family UBA8154; genus UBA9862. The sequence goes on from JAGVAS010000054.1 coordinate 19,780, forward strand.
GAGTAATAAAGTCATTCATGTTATTAGTAATCATTCGAAGCATTGACTCACATCTTCTTAACGATTCTTCCGAACGTTTCCGTATCAGGCTATTGATAAAGATTTCACCCAATATTTTAAGCAAAGAAATTTCTTCTTCTTTCCATCTTTTTTCTTTTGCTACCGTAGCAAATCCAAGGAAGCCGATAAGCAATTTGTTATTGATCATTGGTACAATAACAAATGAGGAAATGGAATGTTTTTTAACTATTTTTTTTTCTATTAAAGCTTCTTGAGGAAGATCCTGTACTCTGGAAACATATATAATTTCGTTCTTCTTCAGTTTTCTAATACTCCAGGGAAAATCATTAACAGGTAATCCTCTTAGTTCTTGTGCAAAAGGCGAATTTCCAGGGGAGCACCATTCATATGTTTTTTCTATGTTCAGGCCGTCATTTGCAAAAATAAAAAGGTAACAATGGTCTGAAGCCGTAAATTCTCCGATTTTTTGTAAAGCTTTATTAATGCCGTCATCAATTTCATCGGTCGGAATGTTTATAAAACCGGAGGAGATGTTTAAAATCAACCTTTCAAAATCAAATCTGTATTGGAGGTCTTCTTTAAGTTGTTCTTCCTGTCCAGTGGTAAGCTCATTTTCTACTGTTGAAATACCAGACCTTCTACTTTTTCCCGTCATCAACGAACCTCCCTATCTCAACAACAAGATGGTAACATATTTCCATTGAATAACCCGAAAGAGAAAAAAATCCCGTTCGGGAATAAATTGTGATAATAATTTTGATTTAAGTTTCTACAGCACGGAAAATAACTTCAGCTTAATTACAAAACTTTATTTTGTAAAATATTTTCTGCTTTCCTTTCCGCTTCTTGTTTTCCTATTAAATGCATAACTACAAACATTTCCTTTTCCATTCTTCTTAAAACTTCATTTTTGTTTTCTACTTTTATTACCCCAGCTAAAATCAACTCATTAAGCGCTATGACGGCATAGGCCTGCGCCTGTGATTCTGTCACTCCTTAACCCTCCTTTTAAAGTTTTCTTTCTAATCAAAAAGCAAACAAAAGACGGGAAAGTTCTTTAATCTTTTTTATACCTTTTACCTGACGGGGAAACAACGGAATTTTTGCGATATGAATTCCTGAATATTTTTTATGCAAGTGGATCAGGTACCGTTTCTGCTGAACTCTTAGCTGACTGCAAAAGCTGCAGTTGCTGGCAGGAACAAGCATGTTCACCACCATGCTTGAGCTTTCGATCTTTAATTGTTCGAGGGTGGAAAAAAGCCGTTTTGTCTCAGACACAATCATTTCTTCTGGGACAACCACTCCAATAAAAGCTGTTTCCTTGGGATTAAGGAGTTTATCCTGCAGAGTCCTTACAGATCTTGCCATTTCCAGCATCAGATTTGCCGTTCTCTGCAGCTGAACAAACTCTCTATATTTAAGCATCACCTTAAAAAAAGACCTGAGCCAGTTCCTGGTCAAATCCGGCAATTCAAGGAATCGAACCAAATGCCCCGTAGGAGCAGAGTCGAGGACGAAGATGTCGAAACCTTTCTGCACCTCCGGTTCCATCAACCTTAACAATGCCATAATTTCATCCAGTCCAGGGGGAGTGAGATTGATAAGCTCGGTCAGAACCTCCCTGTCAAACTTTATATCCAGGTTTTTGCTGCCCAGGAACCCCTCAAAAACCTCTTCGATTTCTTTTTTGTACCTGCTTTTGAATTCACCCAGCATTTGCGGCGCGGCAATTTCCAAACCGAAAAGATTCCTCAATCCGGGCACCTCTGTAACACTGTTCCCAATGGCAACGCCAAAGCAGTCTGATAAAGAATGAGCAGGATCGGTAGAGCAAAGGAGAACTTTTTTCCCCTGTTCGGAAAGGTATAAACCCGTAGCTGCTGCAACGGTTGTTTTACCTACCCCACCTTTTCCACCAACGATAATGTATTTTTTGCCGAGCAGCTCTTCTCCTGGAAGATAAGTTGATTTTAAAAGATCGTCGCTTAAACCTGTTATTTCGGTAAAAAATTCTTTTCTTTGCCTTCTGGAGGTAAATATTTCTTCTCCAAAAGCCTCAAGCTCTTCAATTCCTTTCACTTCACGGGGCCACAAAGGTGCAAGAACTTTTTTAAACCCTTTAAATTTCCTCTCTATCGTCTCCAGCGCTTCGTCCTGATCGGACTTTCTCTCCTTGCAAAAAATACATTCAGGGTCTGATATTATACGATTAATAACCACCTGCTTCACAGGGATATTGTGCTCTTGTAAAAAGGCTACGAGCCTCTCTGTTTCATTGATGCTCATCACTTCCGGTATCATTACGGGGACAAATAATGTTTTAGTTGAATCGCTGAGTAACTTTCGCAAGCGAGAGACTCTATTCTTCCAGCTCTCAATGAATTTATCGGTTTCGTCTGAGGTATAACGACCGAAAACCGAACTTATGTAGCGGTGTTTTGCCAGCATTAGGTCCATTACATGGAGCCAATTATTCATCTGTTCGGGGAGTTCAAGCATCCTGGAGGTATGTCCGGTGGGCGCGGTATCAAGTATTATTACATCATAACTATGTTCCATCAAATATTCTGTCAGCACAATAATCGCCATGAGTTCATCCAAGCCGGGCAGCGAAAGAGAAAAAAAGTGTTTAATATCTTCTTCGTCAAAGTAAGTGCCTCTTTTGACAATTTCAGTTAATACACTGTTGTAATTGCGCTTGAACAGCTCCAGCTCTCTAGAGGCATCAAGTTCCAGGACAAAAAGGTTCTCCACACCTGATACAGGTACAGGAGTGTTTCCCAGAGATGTTCCCAAGCTGTCGCTCAGGGAGTGGGCCGGATCGGTAGAGGCTAGCAGAGTGCTTTGACCCCTCCGGGCGCAATGCAAAGCTGAGGCAGCTGCACAGGTGGTTTTACCCACTCCTCCTTTGCCGCCAAATAAAATCAGGGCAAGATTTCTGTCCAAAATGAAAGAAGTAGAACACATACCGAATGATCTCTCCTAAAAAAAGAAGAACCGCCTTATCTTTTTATCCACAAACCAATTTCCAAAATACTAATTATCCTTATTCTTCTGTATCTGCCCGGTTCCTGAGGCTTTTTCTTTTAAATTCCAGCAGATTTCCATTTTCATCTACGGTTACTTCATAAAGACCGAGCACGTCCATAGACGATGGTATCGATTCCTTTTCTACAAGCTCAACTTGAACAATCCACCCTCCTTCGCTCTTGTTAATAGCAACTACCCCGGAAGGCTTCCGTTTGGTCAGGCTTGCTACAGAATTAAGTGCAGATTCAGCAATTTTTTCCAACAGGTTTGACAACGCTTCTCACCTCTCCTTTTTTCAATACTCAATAAACATGGAAGAATTGCTGCTGTTTTGAGCTGTTTCACTAATTGTCCTTTCCTTACCTGTTTCTTTTTTCTGCCTTTCGGCCATAAGCTGCAGCCTGTGCCTGCTTCTTTCCTTGTTCTGTTCTTTAATGGATTTAAGTTTTGAGCGCATGCTGAAGAGTTTTTTTCTCGCTTTTTGCATGGCAAGCTCCTGTTTGGCAAACCATTGCCGGTCTGTCTCTTTCTGAGCTGCCAGTAAGTTTTCATCTATGGAGTAAGGAGTGTTCTCTTCTGTTCCAGAAAGGGCGTTAATTGTCTTCAAGCGAGCTTGAGAAAATATCTCGCCCGGCATCTTTAAATCTCTCATCGTCCTCAGATTCCAGAGACTTTCACCCATTTTTCATTCTCCTTATTCAAAATATTTTCCCAGATCTGGTCCTTGAGCCCAGGAGGAAGCTCTGTTTTAACCGGTTGAAGGCTCTTTTCCCTATTTAAGCGGGTTGAGGAATCGGCCTTAAGGCGCTCGCGTGCCCGCGCCCTTTGTGCTTCGCCCCAATCAGCCATTAGGCCGTATTCAAGCATTGTCTCCATTCCCGCAAGCGCAGCTTTAAGGTTCACCCCTAAAAGGGGAATATCAGCAACACAGATAATCAGATCCAGGTTGAGGACCAAACCCTTGTCCAGCGCCCTGTTGAGGAGGTCTACTATGGTTGCTCTCCCAGCGGGTAGCGGTTTCATCTTAATCTACGAAGCTGTAGGGCGGCCAAGGTCCTGTAAACCGCACCTTATATCCTTTCATCTCAGCAACCCCCTCCAGGACTGATCCGAGGGCCTCAACCTGGTCGGGCGCAACCAGGCAGGACCAGTTTCCGATCATTTCATAGCCGTCCTCTGTTTTTTTATTCCGCTCCACTTTGAAATCCGCACAAAAAGGCCGGATTTTTTCTATTAGCTCGCGATGGCGGTTCGCTGCCAGCGCTTCCATTTTATCTTTGAGCAGCCTTTCCAGTTTTTCCTTGTATATATATGCTGCCCCCGCAGATTGGCCCGCCATATTCTGCTTCAAAGCAGCAAGCTCCTGCTCGACTTGAAGCAGCTCGTCGGCGATTGACCTGGTATTCCACAAAAGTTGGACGCCGTACTCCTGCCTGTTTTTCACCTTTGCAAGACGCTTTTCCAGCTGAGGCGCTTCTTTTTTCAGCCAATCCACAACAACGAGATCGGCATCTTCCTTTGAAGGATCATGCAAAATTGTATTGAAGGCATAGGGAAGAACAGCAGGAAACCTTTCGGCACACTTCTCCAAAACATCATTGTGCCTTTCTACCCACGTTTTTGCCAGCTCCTCATTCTCTGTCACGTAAGGTTCAGGGCTGCAGCGGTGTACTACCGCAGCCAGGCCTTCGGCAATCAACAGGTAAACCTGCTTTTCGTCAATGCCGCTGCATTCCAGCTCAAGCCCCTCGCGGTATTCTACCACCCCGTAGAGGTAGCAGGCGGAGCTGTTTTGTACAGTCCCCTGTTCTTCTCCTGAGTGTGCCGCTGGGCCTGATTTTTCTGAGGATGTATCCTTTTTCCCTTTTACTGTCTCCCTCAGGGAAACAATTTTATTTTCCCCGGGAACCTCTGTAGACCGCAGGGCAAGCAATCTGTTCATATTTTCCTCTACTCTATTTACGCGGGAACACAGCGATTCTATCTGGGCTTTAATGCTTCCCTGGGCTTCTTTACCGTTAAGACAGCCATAAGAGTCGCCTATAAGAGCCTGCTGCAGGAGCATTATTCCCTTTAACTCTTCTGCAGGAGGGTTTTCATCAATTAGGCGGCACATTTCCTGGAGGCTTTCCAGGGTCAACTTTTTGCCACTTGCCAGCACGGCAAGAGCACAAAGAATGCTAAGCAAGAGATTCTTCCTCCCATCGCTCAGGGTTGACGATTTTGTCTATTAATTCGTCTACCAGATCATCAAGGCCTTCGCGCACCGTCCTTACGGATTCCGTAATACCCTGCTCTTCCTTAATGTCTTCTATGGCCTGGTCAAGTCTTAGCAGCGCCTGTCCCAGGCGTTCTATCTCCTCGCCTGTCAGGGAACCGCTGTCCATTCGGCGATAAGCCTGGTGCTTTAAGGCATCCCTGATGACCTCGACCAGCGCCAACACAAGGCCCAGAACTCCATGCTTGAGATTGTTTTCGTCAATCTTGATCGCCACGGGGAAGCCCCCCTTTTGAGATCTTTACCACCGCATTTCTTTTTGTTACCCAGGCTTCAGCGCTGCCGCTGAATGAACTGTTGTCATCGGCGGTAAGGGAGATTAAAACCTCTCTGTCAGATTCACATACCTCGACTAGAGAGCCTGGAGCCATTTCCAGCCACCAGTGATAGGTCACCGTCTCTCCTGTCAAAGGGTCTGTGGCAGCTCGTTTTAGTGTAAGAAGCTCCTTCCCTGCCAGCCGGCGCGCAAGAGGATTTATTATTTCCCGAACGCATCTCAGCGCTTCCATGTGATTTCGTAATCCCGCTGCGGAAGCAAGCTCATGAAGCGAGGCATGGCGCCTGGGAATAAAATATTTGACGATGGCCCTGCTTTTGGGGTCCAGTTCAGAAAGAACTTTTATCATGATCTCTCCACCACCGGCAGGGGTGCTTTCAAAGATATTGCACTTTGCCAACCGCACCAGGGGCAGCCGAATTTAAGAAGCTCAGTGGTATATGACTTTTTCCCGCACTGTGGGCAGTCTTCCTTCTCCAGCGCGGCATTTCTCCAAGCTTCGGTGTTGTAGTTGGTCCCGCTGGGAAATTCAAGCCCGTAGCGGGCAGCAGTTTCAAAAGAAGCAAGCGCCGCCCTTACCTTCACACCCAAAAGCTCTACCCCGGCCACGGAAACAGCAATATCCGCATTTACTACCAAGCCCTTGTCCAGAACCCTGTCTATAACATCTACAAGGGAGCTTCCCTCTTTTTTCCTTCCTTCTATTTCCAGCACAGCTTTATTCCCCTCCTCCCTGTTTGCTTTCATGCCTTGCCTCTGCCATAAGCCTCATCCTCCCGGCGATTTTTGAGCGCAGCTGCCTGTATTCCTCTTCGCCGATGCTACCCAGCTCGTACTCCATCTCAAGCTCCAGTAATTTTTTCCGCAGCTCGTCCTCGTCATAAAGCTCTTTGTCTACCATTTCCCTGATCTGTTCCAGAAGAAAAACAAAACCCTTTACCGGGACGGCAACAGGGAAAAAAACCAGGTCAAGCAGGGAAATCTTAATCTCTTTACCCTTCAATTTCTTCACACCTTCTCCCAGGGAACCTCAAGCCTCAGATTGACAAAATTATAGGGGGGAACAGGGGCAACGTAGCGGAAGCCGAATTTCCCCGAATATTCTTGGGCAACTTTTTCCAGCTCATGTTCAAATTCTTCTCTTCTTGACTTCTTCAAAAGAAAGGAGGAATTGAAAAGCATCTGGACGCCCACCACATCATTCATTTTCAAATCCATAGCATAAGGTTTAAGGCGCTTTAGTATTAAGGGAGTATATCGCTCTCTCCACTGCTCCACAGTGTTTTGAACAAGCTGGCCTACCTTTACAGCAGCCTCATAAGATTTTTTCTTATCTTCCTCTTTCTTTAAATCTTCTATTTTTCCCTGCTTGGCCTCCACTTCCCGCTGCACGGCCTCCTTTGCCCAAAATACCTTCAGGCCAGCTTCTATTGTTCCCCGAAGCCTTGTTATTTCAGAAAGCAGATCTTCATAGTAACAACGGAGAAGCTCCAGCACATCCCTTTCGCCAGGAGCTACCGTCCCAAAACGCATCGGGAGCACTGTGTGTTCTTCCATAACTCTTTCCAGGACCTTCTGGTGGAGAAGCACATCCTCGCGCTCCGGCACGGAATAATCGTCTTTGGCCTCCCCTACCACCGCAGCCAGGTGGCCGCAGTTAACCAGCGTAACCTCTGAAGGCGGATTTCCGAAGCCAACCTGCCCGAGGCTTTTTGACTGTGCACAGTCTGCTATTCCAAAAAGATACTTAGGGCTGCTCAAGGTATTTCTCCACCCCCTTGCGGGACTTTACTTCTTTTATTCCCTCTTCAAAATCTGCCCCGGCCAGCAGGGGGCTTGTTTCTTTCCCTTCTTTTTGACTGCGAATATAGCGCCGCATCGCCCTTAAAGCTGCGCTCTGGCAAACCGCTTCAATCTCTGCACCGCTGAGTCCCTCGCTTTCTTTAGCAAGGTGTTCAAGGTTGACATCTCCACGAATTTCTTTATGGCGCAGATGAATACGAAAGATCTGCTTGCGCCCTTCTTCCTCCGGTAAAGGAAGATTGATTGTGAGATCAAACCTCCCCGGCCTTAATACGGCGGGATCGAGGATGTCCGGACGGTTTGTAGCAGCGAGCACGATCACTCCTTTAAGCTCCTCGATCCCGTCCAGTTCGGTCAAAAACTGGCTGACTACCCGATCGGTAACACCCGTATTGTCAACAAGGCCGCGCCTGGGGAGAAGGGCATCGATCTCGTCGAAAAAGATAATGCAGGGGCTTGCCTGCCGCGCCTTGCGAAACACTTCTCTGACCGCCTCCTCAGACTCTCCAACATACTTGGACATTAATTCAGGACCCTTTACGGAGATAAAATTGGCACCGCACCTGGTCGCTGCTGCTTTGGCCAGAAGTGTCTTCCCTGTCCCCGGAGGCCCGCACAAAAGGATTCCTTTAGGGGGGCGTACCCCAAGCCTGCTGTAGAGCTCACCGTGCTCTATCGGCCATTCGATGGACTCGAGCAATATCTGCTTCACTTCGTCAAGTCCGCCCACGTCATCCCAGTCAACCTGCGGTACTTCCACGTATGTTTCGCGAAGGGCCGAAGGTTCGACCTCGCCCAGCGCCTCCACAAAGTCCTGCATCTTTACTTTTAAATTTAAAAGGAGATCGGCAGGCAGTTCGCTTGTATAATCGATTTGCGGCAGGCATCTCCTAAGGGCGTACATGGCCGCTTCTCTACAGAGGGCCGCCAGATCCGCCCCTACAAAACCGTGGGTAATAGCTGCTATCTTTTCAAGGTCCACATCGGAGGCAAGCGGCATCTCACGGGTGTGTATATCCAGAATTTCCTTTCGCCCGGCGCGGCTCGGTACGCCAATGGATATTTCCCGGTCAAACCGCCCCGGGCGCCGGAGAGCCGGGTCAAGAGCGTCCGGGATATTGGTCGCACCGATCACAACTACGCTTCCCCTCGATTTAAGCCCATCCAATAACGCCAAAAGCTGGGCAACAACACGTTTTTCTACATCTCCTCTTGTTTCTGTGCGGCGGGGTGCAATAGCGTCAAGCTCATCAATGAAAACTATTGCCGGTGCATTCTTTTCTGCTTTTTCGAACACCTCTCGCAGGTAAGCTTCGCTTTCTCCATAAAACTTGCGCATTATCTCCGGCCCGTTTACGGAAATAAAATATGCCTCTGTTTCTCCTGCAACAGCACGGGCAGTCAAGGTTTTCCCGCACCCAGGCGGGCCGTGCAAAAGTACCCCTTGGGGAGGGTCAATGCCCAGCTTTTGAAATATCTCGGGATGCCTGAGCGGCAGCTCTACCATCTCGCGTATTTTACGGATTTCCGTACCAAACCCCCCGATATCCTTATATGTGACACGCCCCGGGGCCGTCTTCATGGAGTTTTTCTCCAGCGCCAGTACAGTGTCAGGGGAAAACACAACGATACCATCCGGAGAGATTTCCAGCACCTCAAAGTCAGCCCACCGGGCTGTGGGGAAAACTACCCGAAAACGGTCTCCAGCTGTAGTAGGAAATCCTTCCAGGTAAGATAGTATCTGTGCAGTGTTTTCTGTAGGAAGGTTGCCGGAAAGAAGCTTTACATGAACTTTACCAGCACTGCTCGTACATGCAAGCGACACCTCCACCGGTTCACCCGTTTCAACCCCGGCGTTATATCTGGCCAGGCCATCAAGCTGGATAACAGCCCGGCCACGCTCTTCCTGGAAGGCGGGCATCGCTTTTAGCGGTGTCGTTCTCTTGCCGCTAACGGCAATGATATCCCCCGTGCGGGCACCTATTTTCCCCATGTCGACAGGGTCAAGACGGGCAATGCCCCGCCATGCATCGCGGGCACCTGCTTCAACCACCTGCAGGGAGATTGGAAGAGGTTCGTTTCTGTGGGGTTTCGCCAGCATTTTTTACACCTCATTTTATGTTTCTTTTTTTGAATTTTAGCTCCAGAATGCCGTTCCTGTACGATTTTTGCAGTGAAGAGGCATCTACACCTGAAGGAAGAATGATTTTTTTCTCATAGTGCCTCCCTTTACGCCTGCCCTCTACCGTAAGAATCCTTTCCTTTACCTGGACGTTTATCGCTTCGACATCAACACCGGGCATTTCTAAAATAACAACAAACTGATCTTCTTCGTCGAATACATCGGTCAATGGTTCAATGGTATCATCGACCCTGCCGTCTTCCCGGATATTCCCAAAGCGCTCGAGCGCAGGTTTTCCGCCCAGGCCGAGGCGAACCGTATAACCGTAAACAGCCCTGGTTCTGCCGGGTCCTCTTACCTCTTTTCTCCTGGTTATTTCACTTTTGCCTTCCTTTTCCATTTCGCCGACCAGCTTTACAAAATTCCCCAGCCCTTTAAAAAAGTCACCCAGGGAGAGGCCTATCTCGACCTCGGCCTCGCGGCCTTCTTCATGATTGTTTCCGTTGTGCTTTTTCTTTTCATCGCCCACGTTTTCTCACCCGCTTTCCGCTTTATGAAACACCCCTTATAGCAGTCGAAGCAAGGATTTTCTTAAGAGATTCCAAGGTGCTTTTCCTGGCCTCGCTTCCATTAATGTGGGAGGAAATTACATCGATGACAACCGCCCTGATGTAAGGATCCGAGAAATCCGTTTTCAGGTTGAGGGCCGCCAGTATCTTTGCAATAGCGATAGATGCCCTTGCTGTCGGCCGTACAGGGATATTATCATCTTCCCTGATTCGCCTTACCAGCTGAACGATTTTCTTTGCCTCTTTTCCGGGCAGGCCGGATTTCGCAGCGGTAATAGCGGATTCGGTTTCTTCGTCATACTGATCGAGGTAAATGGTAACCATCCTGTCACGCAGAGCGTCCTGGCTTTTATATACACCGGCGTACTCTTCAGGATTGCTTGTAAATATCGCCGAAAAGCGGGGATCCACCTTGACGTAAGAAGTTTCGTTGGGTAGGGCAAGCACCCTCTCCTCGAGCGCGGCAAGAAGAACGTTGTTGGCCTCGGGACGGGATCTCGTAAACTCGTCATAAACCAGGGTGTAGCCCATTTTACACGCTGTAACGAGGCGGCTGTCCACCCAGTGCCGGGAAAAATCCTCCTCCGTTTTTGTCACCGAGTGGATAAAGTTGTCTACAACGCGCCTGTACCTATAACCGGACAGCCCTCCCATGATATCCGTGCTGCCAAACTGCTCGTCACCGTAGATGAGCACAACGGGACGGAAAAGACGGGCCGCAATATGCAGCGCCAGCGTCGTTTTGCCCACCCCCGAAGGGCCGCTTAGGTTTACGGCGAACCCGCACCTGAGGTAAGAAAGCGCTCTCTCCACCACATCCCTGATAAAAGTCGTCTCCACGAAATGCTGGCTGGGTCTGGGTTCCAGGGTCATCAGCTTTTCCAACCGCATAGCAGTTCACCGCCTTTAGGGTTAGTCCTCTTTCCGTAACGGTACATACAGCAATCCTTCCTTCGCGATTTTTCCCTCGTCAATCAGGGCCCTGGTTAGATTTCCACCACGGATGCGCGGGATATTAAATTCCAATTCGATATCGGTAAGCTTAACTCCCTGCGGATGGCTGTTTACATAAGCAAAAATACGCTCCTTTATCTCTTCTTCATCTACACCTTCAGGCGCTGCAGCCTCTTCCGGAACAGGGGTCTCAAAGACAGTCTCTTCTACTATTTCAGCAGCTTCTTCCGGCCTCTCCACGGGCTGCTCCGGCAACACGGGTTTCACGGCATACAGCGTAAACCAGGCCTTCCGGCATTCTTCTCGTTCCGCCCTGCAGTTTTGGAGGAATCGGTACACATCTTTTCTTCTTTCCAAGCAGCTCTTTTCCAGCGCTGCCTTCGTCTCTTTCGCATTTTTTCTCCTTGCTTCTCCGAATTCCCTTAGAGTATTACCGACAGCCCCGGCGCGATCTTTTGTCAAAGCACGAACTTCTGAAAGAAAGTCATTGATATCGGAAAGAAGCCCGTCAATTTCTTTCTTGTTCTGAAGCCGGTATTCGGAAAGCTGTTTTCTCAAATCTTTTCCAGCATCTTTACGGTAACGTCCGTACTCACTCAGAAGTTCGGCCAGTTCCCTGCGGCGCAGTTGTTTATCCTGGTGAAGCTCCTCCCTCATCAGTTTTGCTTCAGCCATTCTCGTTTGACAAAAGCCAGATAAGGAGGAAGAAACATCTTTTTTTAAAAAAACTCGCCAACTTTTTCTTTCATCACGCTCTGCGGAAATATCCTTACATAGAGCATGGACCTCTTCTGCACGTCCCATAAAAGCTTACACCTCCGTTATGTTTTTTGAGGGCACACTCCAAAAAGGGTGTGCCCTCATGTCACCACATCCCTTACGCTACAGCTGGAACCGCCTCTGGCGCCGCTGTGAGCCCGACAGCCTCGGCGTACTTAAGGTAAGTCTCCACCGAAGCGATCACAGCCCTGAGCTCTACCGCCAGAATCTCAATGCCCACCAGCGAGACCCTTGCCCAGACATCCACCACTATCCCCTTGTCCAGCACCCGATCCAACACTTCGACAAGACTCGATGACGCATTGGTTTTTTGTACAGCCATCAGTTAAACCTCCTTTCAGCGATTTTTTTAGTGTTTCGACAATATTTTACTTTATTCGATTGTTTTTTGAAAGTTGTAACTTTGGTTGATATTTGCTGCCGCAAGGCGGAGGCTCTGTAGACCAAAGGGTCTAAACCGTTTGGTGGAGAAAAAAAAGCCCACTAAGGGCTTTGACAATTTTTTTTCAATTTTGGACATCCGTGAAGAACCGTTTACCACAAAATGATAATACTTGCCAAATGTGGGAAAAATATCAGTAGCTGTTACAAACATCCCTGGTTTCTCATAATAACAGTTACAAAAATATCCTGCAAAAAGTTGCCTCCGCTGTTAAAATAAAAAACCCAAAAATGGAATGACTTTTGGGCAGATCAGGGAACTTAATATTAAATTGGCAAAAAACAGGGATTTCTAAAGTTATTATATATATATATAAGAGAGAGAGAGAGAGAGAGAGAGAGAGAGAGAGAGAGAGAG
>JAGVAS010000152.1 GCA_020060185.1 Desulfovibrio sp.
GCAAAACGCTGCCTCTTGTGGAACAATGACGGAATCTAAATCCGGTCATTTTCATCCGCTTTTGTGACCCGCAGGGTCGTGGCGGTTAATATGAAAATAAGGTGGCGAAGGTTGACGCTCGCTCTAAGGTTCGTGCAGACAGGTTTGCCAGCTCAGGCCTTCGATTGGCCTCCCCGGCAGAGCTCACCTCCATGTTCGCGCTGTCCGGCGGCGGACCTCCATGTCCGCCGGGCCATCTTAAGGCCATCGCTTCGCTGAACCTGTTTGGTCCTGCTGCACATGTCGCTCGCCACAACCTTGCACCACCTTTTGAGGTATGGGGACACACCCCTGATAAAACGTCGGGGAATGTCCCCGATCATAATGCGGGTTCTAAAAAAGAGCATTTTCATCCGCATTTGTGACCCGCAGGGTCGTGGCGGTTAATATTAAAAAAAGCAGTGCTAGTTGAGGCAGGAAATTATGTCTTTATGGGGAAAGAAACTGTGTAAACTTTTTTTTCACGAATGAATTTTTTTTTTGAAACATATTACTACTATGTAACGTCTTAGTGAATAGAGATATTAAGAAATCTGTCTATTTAAAATGCTACCCGGGAAAGGAAGAGATATTATGAAAAAAGTAAGCTTTTTGCTTGTACTTTTCCTGCTGTTGAATATTTTGGGTTTGGGAGCGGTTAATCCGGTACTGGCTGCTGACCCTCCTGCGGCACCCACAAGCCTGACAGCAGTGACTGGATTAGACAATTTGGGAGAACCGCTAATCAACTTATCCTGGACTGATAATTCCACTAGTGAAACGGGGTTTAAAATCGAAAGAAGCGAATCAGCGGATGGAGTATTTTTTCAAATCTCTACTGTTGGTCCTAATGTAAAAGTGTTTTCCGATACAGGTCTTACCCGAGAAACTACTTACTGGTACCGGGTAAAGGCCTACAATGAAGCAGGAGATTCCTTGCCCTCCAATGTAGCCAGTGCTACTACATTTCCGCCCCGCCCTTCTGCCCCAACGGGTCTGACGGCAACCGCTGCTACCGATTCACAAATTAACCTGTCATGGACTGACACCTCGGATAATGAAAAAGGCTTTAAAATTGAGAGGAAGACCGCAACGAGCGATTATCAACAAATTGTCGCTGTCGGGGCTAATATAACGGCCTATGCTGACACGGGCCTTTCCTCCGGCATTACCTATACTTACAGGATAAGAGCTTATAATGATGGAGGGAATTCTGACTACTCCAGTGTGGCCAGTGCCACTACAGGAGGCAAACCTTCTGCGCCCGCAGGTCTTACAGCAGTGGCTGTTTCGGGCTCACAGATTAATTTAACATGGACTGATACTTCCAACAACGAAGCCGGCTTTAAAATTGAGAGAAAAACCGGAAGCGGCAACTTTGTACAAATTATCACAGTGGGGCCCAATACCACTGTTTATTCTGACACGGGCCTTTCTACCGGTATTACCTATACTTACAGGATAAGGGCATATAACGACGCTGGGGATTCGGAATACTGTACTGAGGCCAGTGCGGTAACCGGTGTTATTCCTGCTGCGCCGTCTAACCTGGCAGCTGCGGCTGTTTCCAATTCCCAGATTAATTTAACCTGGACGGACAACGCGGGCAACGAAACGGGGTTTAAGATTGAGAGAAAAGCAGCGGGGGGCAGTTTTACACAAATCGCCATTGTCGGGGCCAATGCTGCTGCCTATTCTGATACGGGGCTTTCTACCGGGATTACCTATACTTACAGGGTGAGAGCCTACAACAGTGTGGGGGATTCGGCATATTGCACGGAGGCCAGTGCGGTAACTGGCGTTACTCCTACAACGCCGTCCAGCCTGGCAGCTGTGGCTGTTTCCAGTTCACGAATAGATTTGACCTGGACGGACAGATCGAACAACGAAACGGGCTTTAAGATTGAAAGGAAAGAAGCCGGTGGCAGCTACAGCCAGATTGCTACGGTCGCTGCTAATACCACAACTTACTCCAATACCGGGCTCTCTGCGGATAAAACTTATTATTACCGTGTAAGGGCCTATAATTCAGCCGGAAATTCTGCTTACTCCAATGAGGTGAGTGTAACAACGTCAGTCCCTGCAGCGCCCTCGAACCTTTCGGCAACAACTTTGTCCAATACAGAAATTTATTTATACTGGGATGACAACTCTAATAATGAAACGGGGTTTAAAATTGAGAGGAAAAAGGCAGGCGGGAGTTATTCACAAATTGACACTGTTGAAGCAAATGTCACCACCTATACAGATTCCGGACTCTCGACCAACACTACCTACTATTACCGGGTCAGAGCCTATAACTCCATCGGGAACTCGACTTACTGCACCGAGGTCAGCGCTGCGACCACATTTCTGGGTTCGCCGTCAAACCTCGTGGCCGAGACCGTTTCCAGCTCACAGATAAATCTGTTCTGGACCGATAACGCCGGCAACGAGACCGGGTTTAGGATTGAACGAAGAACTTCCGGCGGCAGCTATACGCAGATTGCCACGGTAGGGGCCAATGTTACCACGTATAGTAATACAGGGCTTCAGAATAATACAACTTACTATTACAGGGTAAGGGCATACAACTCTACTGCAGACTCGGCGTATTCAAACGAATCGTCTGCCACCACGGGAGCCGTCCCTTCAGCGCCGTCCAATCTTACAGCCGCAACTGTTTCCAGTTCGCAAATCAATCTTTCCTGGAAAGATAATTCCAACAACGAATTAGGTTTTAAAATTGAACGAAAAACGGCCGGAGGCAGCTATGTACAGATTGCGGCACTGGGAGCCAATACTACGGCTTACTCTGATACCGGTCTTTCATCGAATACCACTTACTACTACAGGGTAAGGGCCTACAACGCCGTGGGAAATTCGGCTTATTCCAACGAGACCACTGTCGCTACGGGTGTCCCGGCCGCTCCCACGAAGTTAACGGCAACGGCTGTTTCCAGGGATAAAATTATGTTAACCTGGATGGACAATGCCTACAACGAGACCGGGTTTAAAATTGAACGAAAAACTGGCGGCGGCAGCTATGCGCAAATTGCTACGTTAGGAGCCAATACAACGGTATACTCCGATACGGGGCTTTCGGCAGGAACTACTTACTATTACAGGGTCAGGGCCTACAGCTCTACTGGCAATTCAGTCTATTCCAACGAGGCAGGTGCAGCCATAACCGCCGAAGCTGAAAAAGTCATCATCCTTAATATTGGTAGGACTGCCTACTATGTCAACAACCAGCGCCAGGAAATGGATGCCACGCCGATCATCAGTGAAGGGAGAGCCTTTCTTCCTATCAGGTATGTGGCGGATGTCATAGGCGCTGTATTGGGATGGGATCGTTACGAGCAAAAGGCTACTGTTACATTTAAAGGCAAGGTTATTGAGCTCTGGATTGGGAAATATACTGCCAGGGTAGACGGGGAACCAAGGCTCATTGATGCGCAGAACCTCAATGTAAAACCAATTATAGTTCCGCCGGGAAGAACAATGCTGCCGCTAAGGTTTATCAGCGAAAGTTTGGGCTGCCAGGTGGATTGGAACTCCACTTCACAGGAAATAAAAGTCACATATCCAGCCCCGTAACTCATAAAGGGGGAATTTAAGCTTGTGGACTTTAAAAGTCTGGTTTGCCCTCGGCGCGGCTGCGTTTATCCTTCTTGCAGCCGTGCTGGTGGGCACTTTTTTAAAATCCTCCTCTGGTAATGAGGTGCTGCAGTACTTTAATCAGGAATTTTTAAGGCATGCGGCAGCATACCAGCGTTCAGCCATAATTGTTTTTGCCGCCAGACAGGTGGCCATTTGGGGCGCTTTACTTGCGGTAGCGGCGGTTTTATGGAGGTATTTTCCTGCCTTACAGCGAATGTCCCTGCTGTCAACTGCCGGTTACATTGCCTTTATTGTATTTGTCCTCTCCTTGCTGACCTTTCCCCTGGATTACTACCGGGGTTTTATCCTGGAGCACCGTTTTGGGGTCTCGGTGCAGTCTTTTAGTTCCTGGATGGCCGATTATGCGAAAAGTTTTACCATTTCTTTCCTTATCACTGTTCTTGCACTTTTGGGACTGTATCTGCTCATGGTCCGCCTTCCGGGGAGGTGGTGGCCGGCAGCAGGGGTGTTGTTTACTTTCTTTCTAATTCTGAGCACTTACCTTTATCCTTTAATCATCGATCCTCTTTTTTACCGGTTTGAGACCCTGGAAAACGAGGAAATGCGCTCCAGTATCATAGATATGTCCAGGGAGGCGGGAATCGAAGTTGATAAAGTTCTTGTCGCCGATGCCAGCCGCAGGACTAACAAAGTAAATGCTTACTTTACAGGTATGGGGAGAACTAAACGTATCGTTATTTTTGACAACCTGCTTACCCGGTTTTCAAACGAAGAAACCCTTGCCGTCATCGCACATGAAATGGGCCACTGGAAACACTCCCATATATTTAAGGGGATCATTCTGGGGGCAATAGGGATGTTTTTTGGTTTTTTCCTGCTTCAAAAGCTTCTTGACGGTATGGGGGCAGGAGCCGATATCCGGGGTCTAGTCCTGGCTCTGCTTTTTTTTACCCTCTTTTCTTTTGTAAGCCTTCCTTTTCAAAATGCCCTTTCCAGGGCTTTTGAACGACAGGCCGACCTGGAGGCGATCCGCTTAACCAGGGATTCCCGGACCAGCATTTCCCTGGCACAAAATCTCGCCAGGACCAACCTTTCCGAGGTAAATCCTCATCCTTTTGTAAAGGTAGTTCTTTACACTCATCCTCCGGTGATGGAAAGGATCGAACTGGCCCTCCGTGAAGCGGAAAGAATTAGAGGGGGGAATTAGGGGGACAAAATTAAGGGGACAGAAATAAAGGGGAAATAAAGGGGACACCATACTAAATTATTGAATTAGAGGGACACCTTACTGGTATGATTGAAAAAGGAAATGGCACCGGTGTCAAGTTTGAAATCGAAATCACAGGCATTTCTTAACTGTCCGGTAAAGTGATGACCCTTCTTTGTTCCCATTTGCGTACAAGATGCCTGTGCCATTGTTTGTACTCTTCAAATTCTTCACCAGTTAAAAAGATATCGCCCCACAGGTAGACCGTGGGAGCAGGCAGGGTTCTAGGTCCTTTAACATCTTCCCTGAAGATGTCTGCGACTGTTTCGGAACCATAAATACTGAAAAGTATTTTAATCTGCTCCAGGGAGCCCCTGGCCAGCACTTCCAATATGATAATTTTTTTCATCCTGTCTGTATCCATGAAGGTGGTATCATAATTCCAGAAAACTGTTTTTAATTCTTCAGGAAGTTTCATCCCGTAACTCCTCCATGTAATATTCAGAAAGATACTCACAAACCTTTGCGTTTAAATAGCTTTCTATCTTTTCCACGGTTACTTTTTTATCGAAGAGCAATTGTTCTGTTTCTCTTTTATCGTTAATATCTTCTGTATATTTGAGCTGTTGTAGAAACAATTTCCTGGAAAAGAACGTTTCTCCCTCTAAAACGTACTTCTGGTCGCATTCCTTTATAATACGTTCGATATCTGTACTATTTTGATATAAAAGGTAATATAAATCTACATAGTCTCTGAATGATGTCCTTCTCCCTATAGTATAGGCTTTCATAAGAGCTATTTCCTCGGGTGGAGCTATTTTAAGCCCTGAAAGACGGAGATCAATATTTTCGCCGTTGATAAGCCTGTTTATAACCCTGAATGGATAAGAAATAAAGCTGGTTTTAATATCCATAATATTTACGTCTAGCTGGTCAGTCTTTCTAAAGATAATGTTTACCTGTCCAACCGCGAAAGAATTGTGTAGCCAGTCAGTTATTTTTTTTGCTTCTATATTACCCAAGGTAAAAAAGTCCAGGTCGTTCGACTTGCGGTGCTTGATCTGTATGGCTAAAGCTGTACCTCCTGCCAGGTAGTAGCTTTCTATAAAATTTTCCCGGCTTAATAAGCGGCATATCTCCAGCATGTTTTTATCGATTACAGCATCGAGCAAGAAAAAGCACACCCTCTTAAAGAGTAGAGTTAAACTTATTATATCATATTGTTTGCCATTATTATACAGCCCGAAGCATGCTTTGAGTAAGAATATAGCGGGGAGTCTTAGAAAATAACGCAGCAAAAAAAACTTGTAACCATTTGCCAATTGGTGTATAATATCAACAACTGCATAATTGCACCGGGGTGCTTCCGAGCGGAGGCTGAGAGAAGGGCGCGGTGAAGCCCTTTAACCCGTAGAACCTGTTCGGCGGAACGAAAAGTTCCGCTCTGGGTAATGCCAGCGTAGGGAAGGTGATAAACATGGTTTGCATGTAATTACGGGCCCTTCGTGGCCCGTTTAAACTTTTAGCAGATGAAAAGATCTTTCTTTTAAGTAAAATGAATTCTTATTAAAATTTTTATTTCAGGAAAGGAGCTTAGTAAAATGGAAACCTCTTTAACAAAAACTTTTTCATTACGTACAATTACGGCGGTGGGCCTGCTGGTGGCGATAGGAACTGTTGCGGCCCCCTTTTCTATCCCGGTGGGGGTAGCCAAGGTTTTTCCGGCGCAGCATGCCATCAATGTCCTGGCGGGTGCCCTTTTAGGGCCCGGGCCGGCTGTCGTTGCCGCTGTTCTTACTTCTACGATACGAAACCTTCTGGGAACGGGAACACCCCTTGCTTTTCCCGGAAGTATCTTCGGGGCACTGCTTGCCGGTCTGGCCTTTCGATATTTTAAAAAAGAGTACCTGGCAGCAATAGGTGAAATGCTGGGAACGGGACTGATCGGGGCACTGGTGGCTTTCCCTGTGGCCAAATGGCTTCTTGGTTTTGGAGGACTGGGTTATTTCTTTATCATTCCTTTTACGTTGAGCAGCCTTTCGGGTTCTGTTATGGGAATGATTATCCTGCAGCTCTGGAATAAAGGGCCTGGAGCAAAAAAGAAAGTATAAGCTGATTTTCCCCAAAAAGGGCTACCGGTAAAGAGCCGGGTCGATGTTCCCGATGGGCTGTCCGGTCTGGCTCTCGGTAAAACGGTGCCCCAGGCGGTTAAAGCCGCCCGGGAGTACCTCCAGAACACTCTCCCTTATGGCTTGAACCCGGGGCATGGTCACGGCCCCATGGATCATTTTAAGACTTGCGCTGGGAAGAAAAAAAATATTACGGGGAGGAAAAGATGATGAAAGAAAAAATTTTTTATCCCGCGGGGGAAAAAGAGGTTACAAGGGCTATTGTCAACTCATTTATGCGCCAGTTTGAAGCCTATGCGGAAAGCGATGTAATTATAATCGGCGGAGGACCAAGCGGGCTTATGGCAGGGCGTGAAATAGCGCGTTCTGGTTACAAGGTGATGATTGTGGAGAGAAATAATTACCTGGGTGGTGGTTTTTGGCTGGGGGGATATCTTATGAATAAAGTAACCCTGCGTGAACCTGCCCAGGAAGTTTTGGAAGAAATAGGGGTTCCCTATGAAAAAGCAGCTCCGGGATTATTTGTTGCTGACGGGCCTCACGCCTGTTCAAAGCTTATCGCTTCTGCTTGTGATGCAGGGGTTAAAATTGCCAACATGACAATATTTGATGATGTTGTTGTTCGTGGTGACGGGCGCGTTGCCGGGGCAGTAATCAACTGGACTCCTGTTGCGGCGCTGCCCCGTGAAATAACATGTGTAGACCCTATCGCCATAGAGGCAAAACTTTTAATTGACGCTACCGGGCATGATGCCTGCGTTGTCTCCAGGCTTGAGCAGAGGGGAATAGTGAAAACCAGGGGTTATGGTGCAATGTGGGTAGAGCAGTCGGAAGATCTGGTCGTTGAGCACACCGGTCTATTAATCCCCGGCCTGGTTGTTGCAGGAATGGCCGTTTCCACGACCTATGGTCTTCCCCGTATGGGTCCTACTTTCGGTGCGATGCTGCTCTCAGGGAAAAAAGCAGCTATGGAAGCTTGTGCCCGGCTTGTCGAGGAGGCCGCTTAATGCTTGCTTGCCGTCTCTTTCTATATGATGAGCCCCGCAGCTCTTCTCTTAAAATAGAAGAAATCGCATCATATATAAAGAGCCTGTGGCCGAATTTGGAAGTTTGTTGTCGCGGAGATTTTATTCACTATCATCTTTCGCACCTACCCGATTTGCACAAGGAAAAAGCATTCCAAGAATTGGCGGTAAAGTGGGCCGGACTGCGCGTGGTTAGCCTTACAGAAAAAGAAGGAAATAAAGAAGTGTTCCCTGTCGAAGCAGATTATGAAAAACGCCGGATGAAGAGTCTAAATTCCCGTGCAAGCGGGATTCTTTATAAAGGGCCGCAGGTTGTAGCTATGTTGATGGATCTTCTCCCCTCCGGGGAAAAAGTGCCGGAAAACATCCATGTTATCTTTACCAACCAGCTTTTGGGAACCTGGAGCGAAGAAGATAGCCGCTACCATGCCAGGGTCAGCATTTATGGCCCTGTGCATGTCATTTCTACTTTGGGAGTTGTCGTTGCGCCGGCAAAGCCCCGTGAATATTATTTCCTGCGCAGGAGTTTTGCGTCTCTGGGAATGGAGGCCTCCCAGGAAATGGCAGGGGAGTTTATGCAGGAATGCCTCGTGACGGAAGACCCGCGCTTGACTGGGGTTTTGAAGGGGTATGTTTGCCAGGCCCTGTTTTATTATTTTACCGGCAACCCCTTTTGCCATAACCCTTACTGCCGCCTGTACAATGCCCACTGGCAAAAAGAACTTTTTACCTGCCAGTTGAGCGGCCCACCGGAATTTTGCGCTGATCACCAGAGGGCAATTTTGTCTTTAGGGCAATAAAAAGAGTAGTAAAGGGGGAGCGAAAAGTGTTGAGGAACATGGATATTTTGACAAGAGTCCGCCGGGAAAGGCCTCTGATCCACCACATAACCAATCTTGTCACCATCAGTGACTGCGCTGAGATAACCATGTGTATCGGAGGGATTCCTGTTATGGCTTCTGCCGTGGAAGAGGTAGAAGAAATGGTGAGCTCTGCTCAGGCTGCGGTTATCAACCTGGGCACCCTTTTACCGGCAGGTGTTGAGGCTATGCTGAAAATGGGTGCCAGGGCCCGTAAGAAAGGTATTCCTGTTGTTCTGGACCCGGTCGGGGCCGGGGCGACAGGTTACCGCACGAAAATCGCCCGGCTCCTTCTGGAGGAGATAACCCCTCCTATTATTAAAGGGAATGAGGCCGAAATCGGATCTTTGGCAGGGGTAAAAGGTGTAAAGATCCGGGGAGTACAGAGCCTGCAGAGCGGTGCGGATCCCCTGCAATCAGCCCGGCTCTTGCTGGAAATGCTGAATTATAAAGCAGTAGTGGCTGCAACGGGGCCCGTAGACGTTATCACCGACGGGAAGAGGGCTGCCAGGATTTTTAACGGGCACAGCCTGCTGCCCATGGTGGTAGGAAGCGGCTGCATGGCCTCTTCCCTGGTGGCTGCCTTTGCTGCCGTGGAAAAAGATTATTTCCTGGCTGCTGTTTATGCCCTGGCTGCTATGGGTGTTGCCGGTGAAATAGCGGCCGAAACAGGGGAAGGGGAAGGAGCAAAACTTCCGGGCCCGTCAGAGTATAAAATAAGGCTCCTGGATACACTTTTTCATCTGACGCCGCAGGAGTTTGCCCGAAGAGCCAGAATAGAAATAGTATGAAAATAGCGCAGCGTTTGCTGGTGGCGGAGTTCCGGGTTCGCTCGGCAAGTTCTACAGCTCATCTCGAGCTTCCGACGGCCTTCCCGGCAGAACTCCCGTCACAAAAGGAATGGGGACACACCTCCTTCAGAGGAATGTCCCCGATCGCCTGCCGGCTGTCGGCATCCATCCGACAGGGCCGTCTCCAGCCCTCGCTTCGCAGTGAACTTGCTGCTGCGGCTGCTTGGGTACGCTCGCACACGACGCTGTGCCACCTCTAAGGGATGCGGCGGGTAAAAAGATCGGTTTTAGTTCCATGTAATCCATTTTTATCCATTGTTGTGACCTACAGGGTTGTGGCGGTTAATGTAAAAAAAAAAGGATGATCCACAGTTGCAGAAGAATCCTGATCTGAGCCTGTATATCATTACGGATCGCCTTCTTTCCCGCGGTCGTTCCCACCGGGAAGTAGTGGAAAAAGCTATTGCCGGTGGCGCCACCTGTATACAACTGCGGGAGAAGGATATCACCACCAGGGAGCTTTTTGCCCTTGCTGAGGATTTGAGGAAACTTACCAGGGAAAGAGGAGTTGCCTTTATTGTTAATGATCGCCTGGACATAGCTCTTGCTGTCGAGGCTGATGGCGTCCACCTGGGGCAGGATGACCTGCCGCTTCCGGCGGCGCGGCGTCTTATGCCTCCGGAAATGATCCTGGGAGTATCGGCAGGCGATTTGCACCAGGCGCGTGAAGCCCAATCCCTGGGAGCTTCCTACCTGGGGGTGGGGGCAGTTTTTATGACGGGGACAAAAGCTGATGCGGGAGAGCCCATCGGCCTGCAAGCTCTTTCCAGCATTTGCCATAGTGTGAGCATACCTGTTATCGGGATCGGCGGTATAAATACAGCCAATGCCCGGCAGGTTATTGAGGCGGGAGCTGCAGGGGTAGCTGTAATTTCCAGTGTGGTTGCCGCCGCCGATATTGCTTCTGCGGCAAGAGAAATTGCGGGGGTAGTAAAACAGGCCCTGGCCTCTCCCGGGCAAAAGGGGGACTGAAGCTGTTTAATAAAATGAAAGAGGTGATTATTTACACAGATGGAGCCTGCAGGGGCAATCCCGGCCCCGGAGGCTGGGCGGCCCTTTTGATATATAATGACAAGGAAAAGGAAATATCCGGGGGAGAAAAGCATACCACCAATCAGAAAATGGAACTCAGGGCAGCAGTAGAAGCCTTAAAGTGTTTGAAAGAGCCCTGTAAAGTGAAACTGTATTCCGACAGCGCTTACCTCATCAACGCTTTTAAACAGGGATGGCTTGATAAATGGCAGAAGAACGGCTGGAGAACCATAAATAAGGAACCTGTTGAAAACCAGGATTTATGGAAGGAACTGTTGAAACTCAGCCACCGGCATAACATCCAGTGGGTTAAAGTAAAAGGCCACAGCAACGACCAGCGCAATAACCGCTGCGACTACCTGGCCCAGCAGGCTGTTCCCTCAATTCTTTAGCAGAAAGGAGAATTTGATGCACCCAATTTTATTTGAAATTGGCAGTTTTAAACTTTATTCCTACGGGGCCATGCTTTTTTTGGCTTTTGCCGTGGGAATAATCTGGGCACTGAAAGAAGCCCGTTCCGAAGGTATTGATCCTGACCACCTTTATGAAGTTTTTATCATTATCATTATCCTGGCCCTGCTGGGCTCTCGTTTTGCGTTTGTTTTTTTGAACTGGAATCTGTTTCGCGGTGAGCCCTGGTGGAGAGTATTTGCTTTTCGAGAGGGAGGGCTCACTTTTTATGGCGGCTTTCTGGCCGCTTTGCTGGGAGGACTTTTTTACAGCCGCTATCGAAAAATATCCTTTTTAAAACTTTTGGATTTTATGACGCCCTTTATCGCCCTGGGTTATGCCATTACCCGGATAGGATGCTTTTTAAACGGCTGCTGTTACGGCCATATAACTTCTGCACCCTGGGGCCTGGTTTACCCGGTAATAGACGGTTTTCCCAGGCATCCTACCCAGCTTTATGCTTCGGCTTCAGCGCTGGTGATCTTTTTTCTTCTTCGCTACCTGCGGAAATTCAGGTTTTTCCCCGGTTTTATCTTTGTCTGGTTCCTTATTTTTTACGGTGTTTACCGTTTTATCGTGGAGTTTTTCCGTGTAAGCGAAGCCGTTATCTGGGTTTTGTCTCCGGCCCAGTTAGCTGCCCTGCTTTTTATAATCGCCGGGATTGCTGTTCTTCTAGGGCAAAAATGGAAGGTTAAGAGCACCAGGGGCTAAATACCCCTGGTTTTTTTTGTTTTCATGGCGAAATATTTTGCAGGTTTTGCTATTTAAGCTATAATTTTACTTGACACCTGTACCTGCTAGGGGGTATAAAGAAAATGATTAACTGAAAGGTATAACGAGGTGATATTGTCGTGAGCAGCAACGAAGACAACAGGTTGCCCAGGCTGGGTTTGGATCTGGGTACTTTTGCTGTAAAAGGGGTCCTGCTGGACGGAGAACAGGTTAAAAGAGTTACTGTGCCGACAGCAGGTAGCCCCGTTGAAGCCGCCCAGAAATGCCTTTATTACCTTTTGGAGGGCAGAGAGGAAAATACAGTCTACTGCGGTCTGACTGGTGCCAATGCTTATCTTATCGCCAGGGAGGTAGGTGTTAAGCCTCTTCTGGAGATAGAGGCACTTCAGGCCGGCCTTAATTTCGGGGAACTGGAAGGTTATGCCGTTCTTTCCCTTGGCCATGAAAACATGTATTACCTGGAGATTGGGCCGGGAGGAACGGTGGTTTTTTTCAACCGCAACGGCCAGTGCGCTGCCGGGAGCGGAGCTTTCTGGTACCAGCAGGCCACCAGGATGGGTTATAACGACCAGGAACTGGCTGAGATCGCCCTGGAAGCGGAGGCAGCAGTCAAAATTTCGGGACGCTGTGCAGTTTTTGCCAAGTCGGACATGACCCATGCTATAAATGAGGGTGCCACGCAGAATTCTGTCTCTGCCGGAATGGCCAGGGCACTGGCGGATATGGTTATAACAAGTGTGGCACAGAACAGGATTGAGAACCGGCGAGCTTTAATCGCCGTGGGAGGCGTTGCCAACAATAAAGCTGTCATGAAATACATAGGGGAGTACTGCCGGGAGCGCTCTGTCGATGTAGTTATCCCCCCTGATCACGAATATATAAATACCCTGGGAGCAGCGCAGGGGCGGGACCGGATAGATACCAGGGTGTTGAACCTGGACAGCCTTTTAAAGAGGCGGTACGTGCCGGAAAACCCTTTACCCCCTCTTGACCCGGGAAGGGTAAAGTACCTGGATTTCCCCCCCTTACAAAAAGACTATGACCTTTCTGTTGTTTACCTGGGAGTTGACTGCGGTTCTGTTTCCACCAAGTTTGCCCTTTTGGATGCCCGGGGAAAGTTTATAGGGGGGATTTATCTTCCTACGGCTGGACGACCTGCCCTGCAGGTTTTGGAACTGATGAAGGAAGTCGAACAGCAATATGGGGATTTGCTGCAAGGGGTTCACATTATCGCCTGTACTACGGGTTCCGGGCGTTTTCTTTCTCAAAAAATCTTAAATGCGGAGTACGCCGTAGATGAAATCACCTGCCAGGCCGAGGGTGTAAAATACCTCTGTGGCGAGGAGGGAACCCTTTCGATCATTGAAATTGGCGGAGAGGACTCCAAATTCCTGCAGTTAAAAGACGGTGTCCTGTATGATTACAACATGAATCCCGTCTGTGCTGCCGGTACAGGAACTTTTCTGGAAAATTTAGCGGGACTTCTGGGCGTGCAGATCAAGGAGGAGTTCTCCTGGAGGTCTTTTGAAGCCGAATACGCCATAGACCTGGGGGATACCTGCACTCTTCTTTCCCAGACCGCGCTTGTTTCCGCTGCTTCCCGGGGACTGCCGCTGCCCTCCCAGCTGGCCAGCCTGGCTTATTCTTCTGCCCGTAACTATATCAGCAAAACAGTGGAAAACAGGCCCCTGGAGGGGAAAATTATCTTTACCGGGGCCACGGCAAAAAACCATGCTTTGGCCAGTGCCTTTGCCGCTGAGTGTGACAAGGAGATTACCGTTCCTCCTTATCCGGAGCTTTCCGGGGCTTTTGGCAGCGCCTCCATTGCCAAAATGTTTCATGAGTCAGGGCAAACAGGGGATTTTTCTTTCCGCACCCTACAAAATTTACATGCCTTTACGGTAAGCAAGCGCAAATGCCGGGCCGATTGCGAGCACGAACACAACTGCACGCTCGATGTCATAAAATTTGCCGACGGGAGTAACTTTCTTTACGGAGATCGCTGTGGCCGTTATTCTGGACTGGATAAAAAGCTAAAGGGTTATGATCTGCCTGATTATATTGAGCGCAGGAACGATATCTTTTTCGAATATGCAGGGGAGCCTTTAAGCGGGGGACCCCGTGTGGGCCTTTCCCGGAGCGGAATGTTTTTTGAACTTTATCCCTTTTGGGCGGCCTTTTTCAGAGAACTGGGAGCCGAACTGGTTCTCTCCGCTAAAACTTCCGAGCATACCCTGGAAAAAGGAAAAAGGAAACTTGAGTCGGAGATGTGTTACCCCATGGAGGTCCTCGTCGGGCACTACCAGGAACTCCTGGAAGCGGAGCTGGATTTTATCTTCGTTCCGGATGTTGTCGACATGGAGCCCCTCCCCTGGGCACGCCACTGGCCCCGGGCCTTTACCTGCCCCCTGGTGCAAACCCTGAAAGGGACTGTCGTTAACTCTCTTAACATAGAAGGGGAAAAACTTCTTTATGCCCAGCTGAATTATAAAGGCGGCAGGGAAAAAATAAAATCCCAGCTGGAACCGGTCGTCAGAAAAATACTCGGGTCCGGTTACAGGAAGGAAAAGCTGCAAAATGCTGTAGAGGCAGGGTACAGGGCCCAGGAAGGATTTCGCAGCGCCATGGCCGGGGAAAGCCAAAAGGTGATGGAGGAGCTTAAAAGCTACAGGAACCTGGTAACAGCCGTTTTCCTGGGCCGGTCCTATACAGTGTACGATGATTTTGTCTCCAAGGGTTCCTTTCATTTTGCCCGGCAGAGAGGCCTGGTGGCTGTGCCGCAGGATTTTATCCTGGAATACCTGCGGGGCTGGTTTGAGGGAAAAATTAGTGATGATGTTTTAGAAAACGGCAGGGAAGAATTCCTGAAGTGCCTCGACGAACTCTTTATGCACATGGATAATATCTACCCCATCCAGTTGCAAAAGATGCTTTCCACGGTCTTTTTTGTCAATTTTTTAAATGAGAGATCCGAAAAAACGGGGCTTCCTCTGCTCTATATTGTTTTCCAGGATCCTTTCAAATGCGGCCCCAACGCCATGTTACGCCACTTTCTGGGAGATTTGACCAGCTACCTCCGGCTTACCCTGGATGAACATACGGCACCGGCAGGGATGATTACCAGGCTGGAGGCCTTTAAGAATACATGCCGTTCCAAAAAGAGCTTCTCCTTGCCAGTTTTTTATTCGGCCCGCACTAAAAATTTAAAGGTTGCGGAATGGGAAAAAATCTTGATTCCTGAACCTACTCACCATGGCAGGGTTTTTGCGGCCGTATTTAGAGGTTTCGGTGTGGATGCCGAGATGCTGCCGCGCAGCAAGGACAAGGACTTGGTCCTGGCCCGGCGCTTTGTAAATGGAAACGAATGCCTGCCGCTTATCCAGAACGTGCAGGATTTTTTGGACTACCTCTTTTCCAACGGCAAAGCAGCGGATATGGAGAAGACTGTTTTTTTCCAGGGCTGGGCCTGCGGCCCCTGCCGTTACGGGCTTTATGCTCCGACGCAATCTCTGATCATCAACAGGGCGGGGTTTGGTGAGTGCAGGGTTTGTTCTGTTAAATATGCCGATGCCGTAAAAAGGTTTGGTTTTAACTTTATAGTAGGAGTTTATGATGGAATGGTAGCCATGGATATTCTCTATAAAATGCTGCATGCCACAAGGCCTTATGAACTGGAGGAAGGAGCCAGCGATGCTGTCTTTGAAAAGTATTCGGGGAGATTGATTGACATTCTGCAAGGCTACCGTTTCCCCCTGTCGCAGCTTATTGCGGGAAAACACCTGCTCCCCCTGGAAAACCTGTTGAAGGAAGCCTGCGAGGAATTTTCCCGGGTGCCCCGTTCCCAGGAAAAAAGACCCCTGATCCTGTTGGGCGGTGAATTCTATGTGCGCCTCGATGACCGCTGTAACCAGGAGATTATCAGGAAAATTGAACAGGAGGGAGGGGAGGTTTCACTGGCCCCTGCCGCAGAACTTTTCTCCTACACGACCTTGATTAATTACCAGGAGGCCTGTGCGGCCTTCGAACTAAACAGAAACTGGAAGGGGTGCCTGCAAAAATTAGGGTATGGACTTGCTCTCCGCCTGGCGCACAGGGAAGAAAAACTATTGTCCCGGACAGCCCGGGAGTTGCTGGCCGGCCTGGAAGAGCCGTCTCCCGAGGAAATAAGGCATTATTCCAGGAAATATGTTTCCGAGCATTACGGCGGGGAGCCTCCCATGACTATAGGGAGGGTCTGTGCCCTGGCCCGGCAGACTAATGTTGACGGTGCTGTTTTTGTAGCTCCCTTTACCTGTATGCCCGGTTCTCTGGTAGAATCGCAGATGGGTACATTGCGGGAAGAACTTGGTTTTCCCATGATTACTATCTACTATGATGGTAAGGAAAACGCCAACCGTGAAGAATTTATCCAAAGCCTGGTCTTTCAGGCCAAACAGCGGCTTTCCAAGAAATCTTATGTAAATCAAATCGGAAAGCAAATATAATGAGTAACTTAAAAAGTAAGGCCGCCAGCGTAACCTGTCGCGTCGGCCTTGCTTTTTTCCCAGCGGTTTATTTAAATGGAAAAGTATCCCCCGGAAGCAGTTCATGCAATGGTTGATTTGATCGGGTAACGATTTCATGTTGACCCTAAACGAGTTATTCAGCTCGTTCTGAGGAGTAAGGGATAAAAACGGGTTACACTCTCATCCGTTTAAGCGAGTGGGCAGAGGCAGGCCCGCAAAGGGGTCTACCTCCTCCGACTCTACATCAATGAACTCATCTTCGGGAGTGTCATCGTTGGAACCCTGCACGAAAATAAAGCCGTCTCCTTTAAGACCGCACCGCCTTACTTTTCGGGCTTCGTCCCGCAGGGCGGCAAAAAGGGCAAGAGAACGGGAAAGCCTGTCTTGACGGTAGACGAAGATAGCGTCGTATTCTCCCGCTTGATATTTCTCCCAAAGCTGATGGAGCACTGGTCTCGAATCGATACCCAGTGCTCCGCTGTAGCCGTCCTCTTTGAAAATGTCATCTTCTGTTACGTGATAACCCCGCTTTTTAGCTTCCTCCATACAGATTTCCGCTTGGGTATCGAGAGATGTCCCTTCTGCTTGGTCATCTGTGGAAACCCTACAGAGGACAGCGGCACGTTTTATTAACTGCTTCATGGCATCACTTCCTAAACTCTTTTAACTCCTGTTTAACTTTCTTGAATATAGCGACACGATTAAAAATGCAATAACACTTCCAATAATCCAACCCAACGGAAAAGTCCAATCAGGCGTTTGTTTAATAATGCTGGAAAAAATAAACCCTGCGATTCCACCAGTAATTGTGAACATAAGCCAAAACTGCCAGTGAGAAAGCGACTTTTTCTTACTTGTCATTGCAATACCTCCGCTAAAATCTTCTCCGCTTCAGTTACCACAGGAAACTGAGAAGATTCATTATTTTGAACCACTGTCAATATAAATCGGTATTTTCAATGTGTCACCCGCTCGGATAAAATGAGGGTCGTTAATGTTGTTAAGTTCCAAAACCTGTTTGGCATACCATTCATAATTCATTCTGAAATGCTCGTTCATAAAGTATGGGTTGATAATATCAACCAGGGTGTCTCCCTGTTGAATGGTTGTTTCCAATATCAATCTTAACTCCCATACATCATTAGGTCTTTCAGCAATATTAATACCCTCAATCATCTCTACTTTGTCACAGGCAATATACTCTTCGGGCGGTATTACTCTATACCCGTCTTTCATTACATACCAAATACCGGTAGTCTCGTTAACATACCGGCCTGTCTGCTCGTCATAGGTATATCCTTCAAGTGGTTTAACTTTACCCTCAGGTACGATTCTCCCAGCGGCGTCAACTATAACCGTCCTGCCGTCCGGTAATACTCTTTCCCGTGTTTCTACTTCTCCACAGCCGGCAAGGCTGATAACTACCAGTCCTAAAACAAGCAGAAGACTTATGCGTCTCAACTGTATCACCTCCGACAAACACTTTTCCAATTTATATTTTATCACAAAGAAAAAGTGTGACTCAATAAAAAGTTGCTTATGCCCTACAGAGTATAAATATGTTGACTAAGAAAGTTCCGTAGGGCATAGAGTCGTATATTTGGTTGTAATTCAAGAAAAATGGGAATGCCGCTCTTTTCATCAAGCGGCATTCTCTTTTTCTCTGTCCCCGGTTGTCCTCTCATCCTGTAGGTTTTCCTTCTTCCGCTCCACCTTGTAACGAGCGATTTGTTCTTCCACCTCTGCGATTTTCTTACCGTAAAATTCTATCCGCAGTTTCTGTTCCGCCAGCTTCAATTCCAGCTTATCAATTGTTAACTGGTCAGTTCCAGACTGTATAGCGTCTGTGTACTCCGTAGCGTATTTATCCTGCATCTGCACCGCATAGGAAAGGTTCGCTCTATAAGTCGCTCGTCTCTTTTGAAGCTCCTGCAGTTCAGGGTCTTGCTCCTTGCCTTCTGTGGAAACAGTAAACTCAACTTTCATTTCTTCCTTTTCCTCCTTTTGGGATTTTTCAACTCCTTGGTTTTTACCTGCCATTTTACTCATCCTCCTCACTGAATTTGGACTGTACTACTGTAATTTTAAATTCATTTCCGTCCCGTAAGCTTACGACTAACCCCTCATCACGAGTTAATAATCCCGCCTCTATGTAAGTCCGTACCCGTGATTTTTCCGTCAGTTCGTCTTCCAACAGTGTTTTTAGTAGAAAAGACCGGTAAACTTAATGATGCAACAGGCGACCTTATACTTAACCTCCGGCTTGACGGTAGAGATATACCTCAATTAACCGATTCCCGCGGTAGAACTACAAATAAAGCTATTGAGGTATACGTCAATCTTGAGACTTTTAAGATGAACACAACTTGTTTTGTAGTCAACGTTCAGGACACTTCAACGAGGGGCAAAGTTTTAGAGCTAATCAAGCAGGCTGGTCAGGACGGGATAGCTTTCCAAGACATTGCCCAAGAGCTTAACGTGAGTCAAGAAACCGTCAGGAAATATATACGTGAATTTCAGGAAAGAGAGATGAGTATAACAGAAGAAGGTGGAAAAGGGCAAAAACCTAAAATACTCCGTTGGGTTGATGATAAGAAGGAGAATGAAACAGCAATTGAAATGGCGGCAGCCCAAACAGACAGAAATCCCGCTGGGGTAGTCCGTTGGTCAACTATTAAGTATCTTCGAAGTGGAATGTCTTGCATCTTTAACTTCTTATATAGCTCAATAATTGAATATTTTGCAATATTTGATTGGAATTTGGAGCTTTCAACAACATTTCTTTCTTCTTTTGCAGTATCAAGAAATGCCAGGCAAAAAATAGCGTTACCTTCCATTAATATTTTTATAAAGTCATTCTTTGAAACAGAGTCTACTTGTTTGCCTACTTTCTTAAAAATATGGCGTTTTTGATTTCTTTTTTTCTGTTAAACTTTCATACAATTGTTCAACAAAATCACAATCACCTGTAGAATGCGCTTCTTTTAACGCTCTAGCTGCAATGTCTATTTGTGAGGTTAATTCTCTGATAGTATTATTAAATCCCTTTTTAACGTGAATCAGAATACTGTTATTCTTATATTTACTAAATAATACCTCGGCAAGTTTATATTCGAGCTTTTTGATTAACTCCTTTGATTTGTTGTCCTTTCTAGATAATAACTGAACTTTATTCAACATAAACTTTGGTTCTTCATTTATAAGAATTTACTCTTATTATCTCTTTTACGTCCACCGTCTTGTGCAAGTTTCGTCTCATCTGCACCATTCCATAAAATACCAGGTCTAGGTATTTTATAATAGTTTGAGTTGTTTTCCCCGTTCACCTCATAATCGTAATTTAAAGATTCATCTGAGTAAATCTGTTCCTTGTTCATAAATCTAGCAAGTGACCCTTTTAAATATTCTTCAGATATTTCTGAGCATAACCAATTACGCTTTAATTTTTCACATACTTCTCCTGTAACACAGCTTCCTGCAAATGGGTCAACCACAAAATCACCTGGATCAGTAAGCATTCTAATAAAAAATTCCGGCAATGTCGCTGGATAGCGTGCAGGGTGTGGTTTAATATTATTTTCTCTACAATAACGAAGATAATAACTATTGCTTTCTGTATTTGCCAAGGCTATTAAGTTCGGTGGTATTGAAGCTCGGTTATTTTTTGAAAACTTATCACTAATGTCATGACCGGAAGGTCTTTTTTTTGCCTTGTACCCATTTTTTAAAAGCTCTTTCATGCTGTCACTATAAGGTTGTAAAACTCGTTTATTAGAGGAGCGAGGCCAAGGAGAGAGGGAAAGCCACCATACACAGTTTACTGCGTCCTTTACTCTTATTCTGCGTACCGTTACCCATTCCGCTGGTGTCGGCAGTTTTGAAGGATTCCACCAATAAAACTCTTGGGCTAGATGAAAGCCAAACTCTTCACAAAGCATTATTAATAATTTAAAGTGATACAGGCTTCTTGTTGGTTGCCCTGGTATCCAAGAACCTCCAATATCAATTACAAAGCTTCCGTTCTCTTTCAATATACGTTTAAAAGCGTCTGCAAAAGGACGAAACCAGTCTAAGTATTTGTTTGCATCTACATTGCCGTACTCTTTTTTCCTGACAAGCCCGAAGGGTGGGCTTGTCATTATTAGGTCAACACTATTGTCTGGAATAGAGCGTAAAAGTTCTAAAGAGTCGCCAAGAAAAATGCGCCCATTATTCGTTTGATGAAATAGAGTAGGAGTATTATTTTGTTCACTATTCAAGCTACACACCTCCTAAATATCAAGCTTCTTTAAACTCATAGCCAACTTAGCTTCACGATTAAATACATCAACGATGTAGGATGGGTTAGCAATAATTCCATCTAAGTCGGCTTTATCAACCATGACAATACATAGGTTTGAATCATTCATCACTTTATTTGCATACCTTCGAGCTTCTGTGCCTATAATTCCGGTGCTTACGATGACGATAACATTACTTTTTAAAAAATGTGTTAATCCAACCTCTTTAGCAACGTCATCAAGAGCAACGCGAGTGGTATTTTTACATTGTACCTGCCATCTCGAATATACCAAGCGGGCAGATTCAAATAACAAATCAACTTCTGCTCCGCCAGTAGCTTGGGCACGGAGTCTTGTTGCAAGGTAATCCATACCTAATAATCTCATTAGTTTAAAAGCCAGAGCTTCTAAGGCTAATCCTGAGGTATATCTATCATAGGAGTTCAATTCGTTAATAATTTCGTTTAATGGTTTGCGTAAGAGTTCAAGCAATTTATGGTCGGTCTGGTCTTTGAGTTGGTCGAGTAAGGGCACAACAACTTCAGCAACAAGTTTATCGGTAGGTGTAACATCAAAAGGTTTAGCACCCCTACCACCAGTAGTTTTACTGATGGTAATATAGCCGGCTTCTGCCAGAGCATTTAACACTTCTTTGGGTAGACTCTTTTCCGGGAACGTAACACCATATGTAGCCTCTGCAAGTTTTGTAATTTGATTAGCAGGTTGAGGGTCAGATATGCCTGAATTTGCCAATGCAAGTAAAAAGGCTCTTTGATTCGGTGTAAATTTACCTAATACATGCATTTCATCAGGGTTTGTACCAAGAACTTCTTGTAACCTCTCTTCATTGACTTGCCACAAATACTGGTTAATTTTTCAACTGAAAAAATGGTTGAACAAACACAACCATTTATCCTAACCGCCGATAAAAAGTTTCAGAAATTATGATAAAATATTACAGGTAAGTAAAGTTTAACTGGATGTAAGATACAGCAAAATAACAAAGGAGGAAAGCGATGTTTTACAATGACCCATTAACGATAAGTGCTGAAGTATGGACTAAATTACTTGCAGACCGCGAGGTTACTACGGAGCCTGACTTAGATATTCTAAAGATTGTGTATGAGAGTAAAAACCATGAGATAAGAGCGTCTGAGATAGCATCAAAGTTAAACATAATACATCACGGGCCAATTAACTTACAGATAAGTAGATTTAGCAAGCGTATAATTCATAAAACAGGCGTTCAACCACCCTTGAGAAAAGACGGGACACCTCGATGGTGGCATGTTCCTTTCTTAGGATATGAAAAGGCAGG
This sequence comes from Desulfovibrio sp., assembly GCA_020060185.1. Taxonomy (GTDB): domain Bacteria; phylum Bacillota; class Dethiobacteria; order DTU022; family UBA8154; genus UBA9862. The sequence goes on from JAGVAS010000152.1 coordinate 22,011, forward strand.
AAGATTCCCTTGGATAATGCGTCCTGAACTGATAATTGCCTTTGAAGAAGTTTTCGGTCGAAATGACTCTGAACTCGTTTATTCTGGTGAGATTACTATCGAAGATACTCCTGCATTATCCGAAGGAGCGGTGAACCAAGTTTTTGTAAACCGCTATGAACGGAATAGGCGCGCACGAAGTATAAGTATTGCTCATTATGGAAGCCGGTGTGTCATCTGCGGTTTTGATTTTGAGAAGGTATATGGACCAATAGGTAAGGATAAAATTCATATACACCATCTCATACCTCTATCTGGGATACAACAAGAATACGAAGTTGACCCTATACGAGATTTATGTCCTGTATGCCCAAATTGCCACCTTATAATTCACAGCAAGAGAGAACCTTTCACAATCGAAGAGGTAAGAAAAATGATTAGTATGTCCTTCAACAGTCAATAATTGTTTACATGAAAGACGAAAGAAACCAGTACTTGGTTCCTTCATTATCCACTACTATTCCAAAGTTATCTCTCATTTTCCTGTAAGACCCTAAAGTAAATAAAGGTTGTAGCATTTTCTTCTTCTGGACCACCCTTTTCTCCAGGCACCACTGATATTTTAACCTTCCTACCATCTATCTCTTTAGTAAAATAACGCATTGCACCCATCTGTTCATCTTCTAATTCTACCCAACCCATCTCTTTCATTTCTTGAATGAAGCCAGGTATAACATTACCTGCCCACCTACCAGGAAATTCTAGACTATTAGAATGGACTATAGGGTTGAAGGGTTTAGGTATATGTTTTTCAACAATTTCTTCAAGCGGTACTGGATTAAAAAGGGATTTCAATATCCTTTCGTATTCGTCCCGATTACCCTCGTCATTCACAAGCATATATCCCTGAACATGAATTCCATTTTTACTAAACTCATATTGACATCTGTATTTAGCCCAAGGGAAAATATCGCTTATTTTTCCTGGTGCTTCTAAACCGTCAGTAAATATTATTCGTTCTTCCCGGTCTGGACTTGGGTTTTTCATCTGGGTTACCAACAATACTTCAAATTTTTCCGGGTCATACCACAGTTGTTTTACCATCTTTTCAGTCGGTATCCCTGGGTTATCCCGCATAAATATTCCGTAGTGTTGAAAGCGTTCCGGTAGATACTTCGGAGTGACAAGGTCATAACCAGACAGCTTTTTAAATTCCTCGGCAGTTACCTGTACATACCCCTCCAATAACTTACTTTTTATGTCCTCCATCATAATTTCTTTACTGGGTGACATCTTCGGTAGTTGCTCACTCAATTTAGCAAATATATCCCGAGCCTGTTCAACCTTCTGTGGGTTATCATCACGTATTCCTTCAGTAGTTAATTGAAAACCGTCATTAACACCATTTTTGAAAGCAATTATATCTCCCTGCTTAATCCGGTTAAGAAATGGTAAATATTCGGCTTTCCACCTGTTTTCATAACTATATAATTATGTTGGTAGTTGTATTATTAGCGGAATTATTGATCTACTCTTTTCATGGGAAAAGCAGCAAATTGCCGGTTTTAAAATCTTCTGATATCGATAAAATAGTAATTTGGGCTGGAAGCCCTGACGATATTTTTAATATATTAACAATGCCAAATGCTAGTGAAGATATTGAAAAAATTATAAGCATGTATAACGGGGTAAAAGAAATCAATTCAAATATAGGTACTACTTCCGATGCTGGAATTATAATTTACTTAAAGGACAATACCAAGATATTCATATGGACGTTGTTTTCTCCTGAATTGGTTACAGTAGGTTGTCAAGCGCCTGATAAAAAACGTTATCAAGCTAATGTCGAATCGAGAGACTTAGCCTTTTATCTTGAAACAATAAGAAGAGAAGCGAATTTATACCCCCAGGCTAATTGGTATAATCAGTAGTCTAAAGTCACTTTTAGTTTCCTATGCACCGGGGAACCGCTGCCGTGCCAGGGGAATATATTGATACACCTGATTGAACTTTCCGAAGTGAATGCTGCAGTCGGCACGCAGAAGCCTATAATTTAAATTCCCTGTGCAAATTTCTGTGTTTAAAAGTTCTGGAGCGGTTGGCATAGTCCTCCACAACATGGCCGTTTCCGATCAGCCTGTACTTATAAATCACCAGCCCGTCAAGGCCCACCGGACCCCGGGCGTGAATCTTGCTGGTGCTTATCCCCACCTCGGCACCGAATCCGTAGCGGAAACCGTCGCTGAAGCGGGTGGAGCAGTTCCAAAAAACATTCCCCGAGTCGACATAGTCCATAAAACGGGCGGCTTTTTCCCTGTCCCCGGTTACAATGCTGTCCGTATGTCCCGATCCGTACGCATTGATATGGTCAATGGCCTCGTCAAGTCCTGAAACAACTTTTACAGACAATTTATAATCAAGGTATTCGGTTTTCCAGTCCGCCTCCGTTGCAGGTTCAACGGGAATCAATGCCCGGGTTTTGGGGCACCCCACCAGTTCCACTTTTTTGCTGTCCAGCGACTTCTTTAAGGCGGGCAAAAACTCCGGTGCGATCCTTTCGTGTACCAGCAGGGTCTCCGCCGCGTTGCATACGGCCACGTACTGTGTTTTGGAGTCCACCACAATCTTTACCGCCATCTCCAGGTCCGCGTCTTCATCCACGTAGCAGTGGCATATTCCGTCGGCGTGGCCCATCACGGGAATTCTCGAATTGTCCATGATATAACGCACAAAGTCATTGGAACCCCTGGGGATAACAAGGTCGATGTAACGGTCCATTTTGAGCATATCGTTTACATCATCTCGCGTCTCCAAAAGTGCGGCCCATTTTGAGGGAATGCCGGCCTCTTCGGCGGCACCGATAATAACCCCGGCCAGGATACGGTTGGTCTCCCTTGCCTCCGACCCGCCTTTAAGGAGAACCCCGTTCCCGCTTTTCAGGCAAAGGGTCGATATTTGCACAAGGGCATCGGGCCTTGATTCAAAAATGACGCCGATGACCCCTATTGGGCAGGTTACCCTGTACAATTCCAGCCCATCGTCCAGCTCGGTGGAGAGCAATGTTTTGCCCACAGGATCCTCAAGGTTAATCAGGCTGTATATACCGTCGACCACATCGGCAATTTTTGCTTCATCAAATTTCAATCTTTTCAAAAGTGGCGCGGGTAGATTTTCCTTCTCGCTTCTCTCCAGATCCTCCCGGTTGGCTCTTATAATTTCCTCTTTCTTATCATTTAAGGACTCGGCGATGTGAGCCAGCGCCTTATTTTTAAGTTCCGTTCCGGCCGCGGCCAGCTTGATGGAGGATTCCTTAACCTGGCGCGCCAGTTCATCCATGATCATACCAATCCCCCCTTTCAACTATCTTATAACTTTATATTCAAATTGTCGAGGAGCCTGGCAAAAAAAATTGAGCTGGTGACAGGGGACGGTTCTATTGGCACCCCGGTTTTTGCAGAGTGGGTTTGAAATTATTCAAATCATGAGCGGCCTCAAACAGGGTATCACGGGGACGGACAGCACCGTAACTTGCAGGTGACTAAATGGCAGTTTTTATGGTATAATCAGGTAAGAAGTATATGAGAAAAGGTGAATAAATGGATATATACAGATTACTTGACTTATATAAGGCTATCATAGATGAACGAAGACCATTCGAGGGCGAATTGCTGAGCGTATCAAGGAAACTTTAGTTGCAGAGTAAACGCAAAGGCTTCTTGCTATAGACAACCCACTTGATTTTGGTATAAACGGTTAATAAGTTTAAGAAAGTTTAAACTGCAGTCCAACATTTTTGGAAGGATAACAGGAAAAATGCAGCTATCACTTGTTTCAGAGAAAAAGATCATATCGATGTCTAGAAGAACGGATCCGGCCTGGTTTCCGGAAAAATTCTGCGCTGTGCTGCTGGAAAAATATCCCCCGGAAACAGTCCATACAATCGTCATCTGGACCAAATTCCCCGGCGTTTTACTGCAAAACCCGTACCGCGATCTATTATCCAGGTATAAGCAGCTTTATATTCATCTTACCATTACCGGTCTGGGAGGAACTGAGCTTGAGCCCAATGTTCCAGGTTATAAAGATACGCTTTCTATCATTCCTCCCCTTGCCGAGTTTGCCGGCTCACCTGACCGTGTACGCCTTCGTCCCGATCCTTTAATCAGGGTTCGGAAAAACGGTAAAGTAATAGAGAACCTGGAGCTGGTCATGGAGATTCTGCAGGTGGCCTGCAGTTACGGCATTCGC
>JAGVAS010000092.1 GCA_020060185.1 Desulfovibrio sp.
CGGCTTCCATGCCGGCAGGGCCATCTCCAACCTTCGCTTCAACGTGAGCTTTTAGCTTCGCTTCACAAGTCGCTCCGCCAACAGCAAAACGCTGCCTCTGTGGAACAATGACGGAATCTAAACCCGAACATTTTCATATATTTTTTGTGACCCGCAGGGTCATGGCGGTTAATATGAAAATGGGATGGCAAAGGTTGGTTCGCTACCGGGTTCACACAGACAGGTTATACAGCTCAGCTCAGGCCTTCGATTGGCCTCCCGGCAGAGCTCACCTCCATGTTCGCGCTGTCCGGCGGCGGACGTCCATATCCGCCGGGCCATCTTAAGGCCGTCACTTCGCTGAACCTGTTCGCTGTGCTGCACATCTCGCTCGCCACAACCTTGCGCCACCTTTGCGGGGCATAACACGGTTTCTAAAAAAAGCCCCCATCCTGTCAGCTGGGTCGTCTCCAGGTCTCGTTTCGCAGTGAACCTGTTTCCTACTGGCACAAGTCGCTCCGCCAACAGCAAAATGCTGCACACAGAGGTATGGGGACACTTCGGGGACATTCCTCTACAAGAGGTGTGTCCCCTTACTTCAGAAGTTAAGCGTCGGGGAATGTCCCCAATAACAATGACGGGATCTAAACCGGTCATTTTCATCTCTTTTTATGATCCGTAGGATCGTGGTGGTTAAAAAGAAATGTCAGGCTTTTAGAAGACAAAAAATAATTTAAGGAGGAGAAAAAATGAGCATGTTTTGTAATCAATGTGAACAAACAGCTAAAGGGAAGGGATGCACAATCTCAGGAGTTTGCGGAAAGAAACCCGATGTTGCGGCCCTGCAGGATCTTTTAATCCATGTTATTAAGGGAATGTCCCTTCATGCTCATGAAGGACGTCAAAAAGGAGTAGTAGATGCTGAAGTAAACCGTTTTACCTGTGAGGGGCTGTTCGCCACGCTCACAAACGTAAACTTTGACCCGGAAAGTCTGAAGAAACTGATTGAGCGCGGAGTGGAATTGATTTCCAGGCTTAAGGAAAAAGTCGCCGCTGCCGGCGGCAATGTGCAATTTTCCTATCCCGGGGCCAATTTCCAGCCTGCTGCCGAACTGGCCAGCCTGGTTAAACAGGGAGAAGAAGTCGGTTTCTTCACAGATTCCGCTGCCGGTGAAGATATCCAGTCGCTCCAGCAGGTAATGCTCTTCGGCATCAAGGGTATATCAGCCTATGCGCACCATGCCGCTGTTTTGGGCCAGGAGGACGATGCTGTTTATGCCTATATCCATGAGGCCCTGGCGGCACTCTCAAGTAAAACCCTCAGTCTCGATGAATGGATAAACCTCGTTCTCAGGTGCGGCGAGACTAACTTGCGAGCCATGGAACTGCTGGATGCCGGTAACACCGGGAAATTTGGCCAACCTACACCTACAGAGGTCTCCCTGGGGCATAAGAAGGGCAAATGTATTCTCGTTTCGGGCCACGATCTTTACGATCTCGAAGAACTCCTGAAACAAACTGCCGGAAAGGATATTTATGTTTATACCCATGGAGAAATGCTCCCTGCCCACGGCTATCCCGAACTGATGAAATATGACCATTTTTACGGTCATTTCGGAACGGCCTGGCACAACCAGAGGAAAGAATTTCCTGAATTTCCCGGGGCCATGCTGATGACTACCAACTGCATCCAGGAGCCCAAAAGCTCGTACCTGGAAAATATCTTTACCACGGGTCCCGTGGGCTGGCCCGGTGCCAAATATGTGCCCAACGGTGATTTTGCCCCGGTCATAGAAAAAGCGTTATCCATGCCCGGTTTTACCGAAGATGAAGATAAAGGAACTGTAATGGTAGGGTTCGCACGTAATGCCGTGCTGGGTGTTGCCGATAAGGTTATTGCGGGGATAAAAAGCGGTGCTATCAGGCGTTTTCTGCTGGTAGCCGGCTGCGACGGCGCCAAGCCGGGCCGGAGCTACTACACGGAGTTTATGGAGAAGGCACCTGAAGATACGGTGATCCTCACGCTGGGCTGCGGGAAATTCCGCTTTTTTGACAAGAAGCTGGGTAAAATTGAGGAGATTCCCAGGCTGCTTGATATGGGACAGTGCAACGATGCTTACTCGGCCATTCAGGTTGCCGTCGCCCTCTCCAAGGCCTTTGAGTGTGACGTTAACGACCTGCCGCTTTCCCTGGTTCTTTCCTGGTACGAGCAGAAAGCGGTGGCCATCCTGCTTACGCTCTTTTACCTTAATATCAAAAATATTCGCTTAGGGCCCAGTCTTCCCGCTTTCATAACTCCCAACGTGCTGGATGTCCTGGTGAAAACTTTCAATATAAAGCCTATTACTACTGCCGAAGAAGACCTGGCAGCAATTTTCGGAAAGTAAGAAGTCCAGGAGTTAGAAAGGTCTATATCAGGGGGTGCCCCAAAAGTTAATTTGGGGGCACCCCTTTCGTGTTTAGAGCGGAACTCGAAACTTAAGCCTCAGTAAAAGCTGCTACATTTTAATTAAAAAGATTGAAAACAAAATTTTTTCCATTTTATTTAAAAAATGATAAGAACAATGTTTTTTTATGATATTATTAGCTTAAGATAATGTTAACGGAGTCGAACGAAAGGAAATAAGGTGTATTTTTAAGGTAAGAAATGATGGCGGAACGGAAAATCTGGAGATAATTGCTGAGAGATAATTACTTGAAGAGGTGAAAAAATGATTTACCTGACCAGGAAAATTCCCGAACCTGCCCTGCAGTACCTGCAGGAGCGCTCTGCCTGCCGCTTTTGGGAGGAAGAGAACATCCCCGTTCCCCGTGAAGTACTGCGGCGTGAAGTGGGGGAGGCGGAAGGCCTTTACTGCATGCTTTCGGATGGTATCGACCGCGAAGTAATGGATGCAGCCCCCCGGCTGAAAGCGATCAGCACCATGGCCGTGGGCTTTGATAACATTGATGTGGAATATGCCCGGCAAAAGGGCATTATTGTAACTCATACTCCCGGAGTCCTGACGGAAGCAACCGCTGACCTGGCCTTTGCCCTGCTTATGGCGGCCGGCCGCAGGTTGATTGAAGCCAACCGGGCTATTTACCGGGGGGAATGGAAAACGTGGGGTCCCCTGTTTATGGCCGGGCGGGATATATACGGCGCTTCCCTGGGGATTATCGGCCTGGGCCGTATTGGCCTGGCGGTAGCCCGCCGGGCACGGGGATTTGCGATGAAGGTTTATTACTTCTCCCGGCGCCGCAACATGGAGCTTGAAGAAAAAGAAGGCATTACCTATTTGCCGCTGGCGGAGTTACTTAAGAGCTGTGATTATGTGTCCTTACACGTGCCGGCTACTCCCGAAACCAACGGGATGATCGGCCCCAAAGAGCTGGCCATGATGAAGCCTACCGCAGTACTGGTCAATACGGCCCGCGGTGCGGTGGTAGATGAGGAGGCCCTATACAAGGCTTTAAAGTCCGGGACGATCTATGCCGCCGGCCTGGACGTCTTTGCCGTCGAACCGGTAGACCCGAATCATCCCCTGCTGCAGCTTCCCAATGTGGTGGCCCTCCCCCATATTGGCAGCGCCAGCATCGAAACCCGCTACAAAATGGCCCGGCTGGCTGCCGAGGACCTGCTGCGTGTCTTAAACGGGGAGCAGCCCCGCTTCCCGGTACCGGGAGGTTTGACCTGATTATGAGAAGAATTGTACTTGCTCCTGACAGTTTCAAGGGGAGCCTCTCCTCTTCGCAGATATGCCGTATTATCTCCTCCGAATGGCAGAAATTTTTCCCCGATGACGAAATTTTTTCTTTTCCCATGGCCGATGGGGGTGAGGGAACGGTAGAGGCCCTGGTTAATGCTACCGGAGGAAAAATACTCACTACCCCCGTTCAGGGGCCGCTGGGTGATAAGGTAGAAGCATCCTGGGGGATCCTGGGTGACGGGGAAACCGCTGTTATCGAGATGGCTGCCGCTTCAGGGCTTTTTTTGATTGAGCAAGAGAGGAGAAACCCTCTTTTTACCTCCACCTTCGGTACCGGCCAGATAATCCGGGCGGCACTGGAGGAGGGCTGCAGCAAAGTAATCATCGGTATCGGCGGTAGTGCCACCAATGACGGGGGAGCAGGAATGGCTAAAGCCCTGGGAGTAAGATTTCTGGATAAGGAGGGCGCGGACTTGCCGGAAGGCGGCAGGTTTTTAGCAGAGCTGGAGAGAATAGATCTTGCAGGGTTGGATCCCCGGGTCAGAAAAACCGGGTTCGTGGCGGCCTGTGATGTGGATAACCCTTTATGCGGCCCGCAGGGAGCCTCGGCTGTTTATGGCCCGCAAAAGGGAGCCTCGCCTGAGATGGTCCGGGAACTGGATAGTGCTCTTTCCCGTTATGCCGGTATAATTAAAAAAGAACTGGATATTGAGGTAAAGGATATTCCCGGAGCAGGGGCTGCCGGAGGACTGGGGGCCGGGCTGCTGGCTTTTCTGGGGGCAACCCTTGAACCCGGTGTATCCCTGGTAATTAGTCACAGCGGGCTGGAAAAGGTTCTCCAGTCCGGTAAAGTTGACATGGTTGTTACCGGTGAAGGGGAAATAAACGCGCAGACCATAAGGGGGAAGGTCCCCTGGGGTGTGGCCAGGTTGGCTAAAAAATATGGTATTCCTGTTGTGGCCATTGTAGGTTCCAGGGCTGAAGATGCTGCCGTGGTCTTTGAACACGGGATAGATGTTGTTATTGATATTATCCCCCGACCCATGTCACTGGAAAAGGCCATGGAGCAGGCGGAAGAACTTATGCGCCATGCTGCAGCCACCCTGACCAGGTTGTACAGGTTGAAGAACTCTTAGGAAAAGCTCTGTTTGCTCGCATTGCTCGCATAAAATAATTGACTTCGGGGCTATTTGCCGGCCTTTTTTTAAATCTTTTCAAACAGGATTTTGCTGAGTAAATCTTCAATATCCCCAAAATTTTCCAGGTAATCTTCGTGGGCATACTTTATCACTTTATAGGCATCGTCCCTGCCGTAAACGTCAACAATTTCGCAGTAATTGCTTTTGCTCCCCGGAGCGTGTTTATATGTTAAAAAAAAGTGCCTGAGCCTTTCTATGACCCCTTTGGGGCAATCCCTGACATCCCGCCACTCCCCATAAAGGGCGTCATCCTGCAAAACGGCAATGATTTTATCATCAGCTTCCCCGTTATCGATCAGGCGAAAACCTCCGATAGGGTGCGCTTTCAGAAGGATGTCGCCGTGAGGTACCAGTTTCTCTGTCAGGACGCAGATATCCAGGGGGTCCCCGTCGCCGGCTACATGCTCATAACCGCTCCTCTCTTTACAAAACCCCGCCACTTTACGGCCGCAATATGTTTGCGGCAGCATGCCGTACAAAGTGGGATAAATATTGGAGTAAACCTGCGGCCGGTCCACTTTGAGAAGGCCGCTTTCTTTATCCAGCTCATATTTCACCGTATCGCTCGGCACGACTTCAATATAAACGGTTACCGTTGCCGGCTGCTCATCGCCGAGCGTAACCCCGTGCCAGGGATGAGCTCTAAAAAGCTGCCTTTCCAGCACCAGAGACCTTTTTCTTTTCTCCTCTGACATAGACCATCAACCCTCTTTGAGTTTTTCTTGAGCATTAAGTACCTTTCCAAAAATCATTCCTTTTTAACCAGGCCCAGGTTAAAAATTTATAAGACCCGGGATTAGCACTACGGGATTAGCACTACGGCGTGAATTATAAATAATTAATATTTTTAAAAGCCTGGAGGAAAGCTTCTTGAGTCGCCTCTTCAGCCATATAAAAATCTTGATAGTACATGGAAACAGCCTTTAAGACATGGCTGTAGTTTTGTTCAAATAAGATTTTTTGTGAATTAGATAACTTGTTTGCCATAAAATGTTCCCCCTAGAAAATTTTAACACAATAAAAGCTGTTTATCAAATAATTGAAAAAAATTTTTTCTGAGTTGCAACATTTGATTAAAAAAAGACTCTATTATATAAAGAGGCTTTTTTTTTCTGCTAACAAAAGCAAATGATGGTATTTCTGTGGTAGGGACCGGAAGGGCTATACAATAAAACATAAGTATAATGTTAGTATAATAATGTTGCCTCTCACGCATTCTGACGGTGGAACTCTCACATCCAATGGCATTGCAGTTTGCCAGAAATTACGATAAATAGTTGAGAGTTCCACCGTCGGACAATAAGTGGGACGGTTCTGACAATAAGTGGGACGGTTCTTGCTTGCCAGCCAGTCAAAATGGGGTAATAGTAAAACAGAACTTCAGATTATGGTCCTGTTTCTGGTCATATATGGCGTTCAAATCCTTGGGGAATTGCAGTAAACAAACATTGAGGATACTGTTAGGGTGCCTGTTAATGGCATCAATTGTATATGGTGGCTGTACTCCTACGTCCATTGAATATACAGCAAAGCTGTTGCCGTGTGATAGATAACGCTGCCTACCGGGCGCTGGCCGCCAGCCCGGGCGAAGTTATCTTCGCTGGTATTACGGTCCCGGCAGGGTGCTTGAACTTGGCCCGGGGCCAGGAGGAACTCTCACCTTAGATTCTGCTATAAATCTAGCCCTAAAACCGGACACAGAGTTCTTTGCTTATTTATTTTGACAAATCAATATTTTCCTGTCCCCTTACTTCCGTAAGGGTAGGGACTTTTATTTTGCTTCAGTTATGATATAATATTGTCAGAAACTTCATATCGGGCTCTTTATATACGGGGAAGGTGAACAGGTGGAAGAAAACGAAGCAAACCAGCAGCAGGCTAAAATGGACGAGATATTAAAATCACTCTTTCAGGTATCCCAAAAAGTATTAATCACCATGATGAACAGCCTGTTCGAAGAAAACTTTGACGTAGAAAATACTAAAATCAGCATCAGCAACAACGAGTTTGTTACAGAAGATCTCAGCATATTACGCGGGGACTTATTCCTGACCATCTCGGGTGCAGAGAAACCGTATCATTATCACATAGAATTTCAGACTTTAAATGATGCCACCATGGTAATTCGCATGTTTGAATACGGTTTCCAAAAGGCCAGGGAACTGGCCAGATACGACAGCAGTGATGAAACGGTCATTATCATTCCCAAGCAATTGGTAATCTTCATTGAACAAAACAATAACATAAAAGATGAACTGAAGTTGAGACTAATATTCCCCGACGGGGAGGAAATTATCTACATAGTTCCAGTAATGAAATACTGGGAGTACAACCACAAAGACCTGCTGGAACGAAAATTATACCCGCTGCTGCCGTTACAGGTATTTAAGCTACGTTATAAAATGGAGCATATAAAGAGGAAGCACGGCGAAAACAAGCAGCAGCTTATGGAAGCGATTCTAGAAGCGAAACAAATAGCAGAAGCAGTGGCCATAGAAGGTAAATCTCTTTACGACAGTAATGAAATAGACGGAGACGACTTGCATAAAATACTGTTAGCCATTGAAAGCATCTTTGCATACCTGAATAATAAATACATCAAGGTTGAATCATTAACTGAGGAGGTGTACAAAATGGCAAAAACTTTGTATGATCCGGCAGTTGAACAAAGAGGTATCGAAAAGGGTATCGAGAAGGGTATCGAGAAGGGTATTGAAAAGGGTATTGAAAAAGGTATTGAAAAAGGTATTGAAAAGACCGCTCTGGCAGCCTTGAAAAAGGGCCTTGACCTGGAAATTATTATGGACATCACCGGTCTGGATAGAAACAAGCTGCTGGAGTTACAGAAAAAAAACCAGCCAGGTGATGCCTAAAGTCTGGGCAGGAACCACGGGGATGAATAATGAGGCAGGATTAAAATGCTCTTCCTCTTTTGTTGCACTCTTTCAGCCATATAAAAATCTTGACAGTTTGAGGTCGGCAAGCCCGAGGTACAGGAATATCCTGATGGGGCTACTTTAACTGTACAATGCCGGTTCAAGCCTGAAACCGGCAGTAATGCCTGGCTATCGGTATCGATGCTGACCCGCGATCTTCTTTTCCTGGCTCCTGACCCTTCGCTTTTTGTTCTTCCCTGACATAACAGAAGGGGAGAACCCGGTTTTAATGGGGTTCTCCCCTTTGGAATGAGTTCTAATTTACCTGCGCAGCGGTTTGCTGACGGAGTAATGGCCGCCCACGGTATCCACCACTTTGCCTTCAACGAGGATCTGCACGGCCTCAATTTCTTCCAGCTGGGTAAGGGTCCAGACGATGGAGTTGATGAGGACTCCTTCCGTTTCTGCCCCGTAGCCGGCCGCTGTTATTTCACCGGAAAAATCGGCGTAAGCGATTCCGTTTTCCACCCGGAGATCCAGCAGCCTGGTGCCTTCAGGGATAATCCTGCTCAACTTTTTATCCTCCGGCCCTTTGAGCAGCTCTTCCACCAGTTCCCGTGCTCCGGGACGCCCGTCAAAAGTTCTTGTTTCCTTGCCCATCTTGAAGCTCGTGTTTGTAACTTCCATAAAGTAGAGTTCCACGGTACCTTCTTTCGGAGCTGCTCTCCGGACGATTTTTTCTCCGGCCAACTGTTCCAGGATATGCTGCAGTTGAGATACATCCCGACTGCTTACGAGCAAAACACCCGCGTCATCCGTTACCCACCTGGCTGTCTTGCTTTCGCCGATATAATTTTCGAGAACGTTCCAGGCCTTGGGGTCCAGATAGACACAACCGCCAGCCAGCCTGCCGTATTCCGCACCCGGGAAGGAGGCGAATTCTCCCGGAGTTGTCGTATAGAAAACATCGATATAATCTTTCTCCCCTGCTCCCTGGAAGCGCAGGACATATTCGTATAAATCGTTATCCAGGATGCCGGCCTTTTTAAGCTTCATTTCCGGCGGGAGGATCTCCTGCAGCCTGGAAGCTTCCGGCCAGGTTTTTTGTATTTCTTCCAGGGTCCCCGCGCGGTTTAATTCGCGGACATTTGCCCCCTGCGGTAGGGTCCAGGAGAAGAGATCATCCGCCAACACCGGGTTAATCTGCAGTTCTTTAAATTCCACCACCAGCACCGATCCCTCGGGGTGGTTAAAAACCTTGCGCAGGGGCAGGTTGGTGGCTTGATCGATCCACATCCGGTGAGATACGCTGTCCCCTGTGAAGCGGTATTCCAGCACTGTGGCTTCCCGGCCGAAGAGAGTTTCCGTACCGAGGATGTTAACCTCCCCGGCTTCCTGCAGTTCCCATACTGCTGTTCCGATATGGTAGCGCCAGAGCTCTTTTTCCGGAAAGATATTCTCTATCGTCACCATGGAGGGCTCCATTACGGCCAGTCTCTCCCCGTCGCTGATATAGCGCACCTCATAACCATTGTAGCTGTGGTAAGCAGAGTATTTAAAAGGTTTCTTGTACTGGATTTCAACTGTCTCCAGAAAGTCTACTTCTCCATTTCTTTCGGACCTTATTTCTGCTATACCGCTGTAGCTCTGCAGCTCTTCGTAGGCTTTGACCACGGCATGGACAATATTAACCTCTTTAAGCCCGGGCAGGTTCAGAAGGCCGGCTGTAATCAGCAGCGCTGCGGCGACTGCAACCATTCCTTTGAATAAGCGGGTCCTGAGAAAATTTCGGGTAGGTTTGCTTTCTCTCAGCCTCTTTACGGCCCTGATGGTTTCAAACATCTTTTCCATCTCGGGGTCCACTGTGTCCAGGCTGTAAGCTCGCGGCTTCTTTTCCCGGGTAAGA
>JAGVAS010000040.1 GCA_020060185.1 Desulfovibrio sp.
CTTTAAGAGCTGTAGGGAGGTTAAAAGCCCGTCCCCCGTGGCCAGCACATCGGAGAAAATAATGTGCCCGGACTGCTCGCCACCTAAAACATAATGCCCGCGCAGCATCTCTTCAAGGACATAGCGGTCCCCCACTTCCGTGCGCAGAACTGTAAAGCCGTGCTCTTCACCGGCCAGATCCAGGCCACCGTTGCTCATCACCGTGGCTACGATCCTGTTGCCGCGGAGCATATTTTTTCCCTTCAGGTAGGCGGCGCAGACGGCCATAATGGCATCCCCATCCACCACCTGCCCCCCTTCATCCACGGCAATAAGGCGGTCACCGTCGCCGTCGAAGGCCAGGCCCAGGTGTGCCCCTTTTTCCTGTACGGCCTTTTGCAGCAAAGAAGGGTTGGTTGCACCGCAGTTCACATTGATCTTCCCCCCGTTAGGACTGCAGCAGAGGGGGACAACCTCCGCCCCCAGTTCCCTGTACAGGCGGGGGGCTATTTTGCAGAGGGAGCCGTGGGCACAATCCAGGGCGATTTTAAGGCCTTTCAGTTCGGGAGCCAGCCTTTTAAGGAAAGAAAGGTAGTACTGCAGCGCCTTTTCAGCGCGAAAAGAGCGTCCCACGTCCCTGCCCGCGGGGCGGGGTAGCTTATCTTCATCCGAGAAATACAGCCTTTCCGCCTCCGCCTCCAGGTCTGAATTAAGCTTGAAACCCTGCCTGTTAAAAAATTTAATACCGTTGTCCGGCACGGGGTTATGAGAGGCGGAGATCATCACACCTCCTGCCGCTTTAAGACGGGTGGTTAAAAAAGCCACGGCTGGAGTGGAAACTATTCCTAAAAGGCGTACATCCATACCGGCAGAGGTAATACCGGCCGCCAGGGCCCCTTCCAGCATGGTCCCGGAGAGGCGGGTATCCCTTCCCAATAAAAAAAAGGGATGCGGGGTGCTGTCCCCGCTTCCCAGCAGGGAGGCCACGATGCGGCCCATTTTAAAGGCCAGTTCCGGGGTCAGCTCCGTGTTGGCCACACCGCGAATCCCGTCAGTTCCAAACAATTTTTCCATAAGTTCACCCTAACTGATCTAAAATCGATATTTACTAACCCAATTATTTGACGAACAACATCGGGAAAAGGTTCCCTTTTAAAGCTAAACAGATTGGACCATCCCATAATGACCTTAGTCGGCGAGATAGACCCGTACCTTTACGCGATCATTTTTGGGACTAATTATCCCTTCAGGAAGGACCAGGGGGACCTCCGCAGTAAAGACGGAGTCGCGTTCCTTTAAGTCGATCTCCTCCGTTAGGAGGCGGGTAATCTCCTCCAGGAGGTGACTGGGCCCCACCACCGTTACCACTGAAGGCTCGACGATTACCGTCTCCACGCGCCTGCCATTGCTGCTGAACACGGCCTCCACGGGCAGATCTTTCTGGGGCAGGGTAAAGCTTACCTCTACCTCCACGCTGTCCGGGATGATGGTTATACCCTGGATAAAATTGTCCCGGTCGTCCAATGGGTAAAGCCTGGCGCTGTCAGCTATATTTCCCTCGGCGCCGCTGACATTAAGCCGGAAAATAACTTTCTCAACAAGATCGATCTTGCGCCGGGGGCCCCTGATAAATACTTCTGCCGGTGTAAAGTTAATTTCCTGAACGATCAGGCCGCCTGCGGGTTCTCCCAGCAGGTCGCCCTCTACGGACATTTGCCTGGTAATCAGGTCTTCCAGGAGAACATTTGCCTTGGCCGGTTCGATGCTGACAATGCTGAGACCCCGCGGGGCAGTGGCATTGATGCGCAGTTCATAGCGGCCTTCCCGCTTCCCGTTAAGATCAACATATGCCTCCAGGTCGGCAGGTGTTAACCCGTCAAAGGCCTGGGGGACACCCTGCAGGGACAGGGTAACGCCTTCCTCCAACCCCACGATCACCAGGTCCTGGCCCAGGTTGCGGTAGGTAAGGGGAATGCCGCTGAAAGTCCGGCGGACTTCCAATCCAAGGACATCCTGCCTGTCCCCGGCAACAAAGAACCAGAGTATCAAAGCGAGAAAAAAGGCCAAAACTTTTAAAAAGTTGGGGCTTTCCGTAAACAGTTTAAACTTCATCCCCATCTTGTTCACCAAACCTCCAGGGAAAGATACTGGGTATAAATTTCTTCTTTCTGGTAGTGGAATAAAAATTTAAAAGAGTGCTGCGCAGGGTTTTCTCGTCCAGGTAACGGGTAAGCTTGCCGTTATGGGCCAAGGAGATAACTCCTGTCTCCTCGGAGATAATAATGGCCAGGGCATCGGAAATCTCCGTTATCCCCATTCCGGCCCGGTGCCTTGTTCCCAGTTCCTTGCTGAGGTTGGGGTTCTCCGTTAAAGGCAGGAAACAGCCCGCCGCAGCGATGACGTTTCCCCTGATAATTACAGCACCATCATGCAGGGGGCTGCGGGGCATAAAGATGTTGATTAAAAGCTCCGCCGTGACCACCCCTTCAATTTTTATGCCCGTTTCAATAATATCTTTTAAGCCTGTTTCCCTTTCCAGAACAATCAGGGCCCCTATTTTTTTCTTGACGAGGACGGGTATGGCTTTCAGGAGTTCTTCCAGCAGTTCCCGGAATTCGTCATCTTCAAATTCATATAGGTTCCTCTGAAACAATTTTCCCCTGCCCAGGTGCTCCAGCGCCTTTCTTAGCTCGGGCTGGAAGATAATAGGAACAGCAATAAGGCCCATGGTCATCAAGCCCTGTAAAAGCCAGTTGATGGTCCGTAAACCCAGCAGCTCGCTGGTGGTCCAGGCGATTAAAAGGATGATCAGGCCCTTTACCAGCTGTTCCGCCCTGGTGCCCCTGATGAGGAGAATAAGGCGGTACAGAATATAGGTTACAATAGCGATGTCAATAATATCACGCCAGCCCACATTAAAATGTGTAACGCCGGCCATAATCCGTTCCCACATCTAGAGTTTTCAACCCCTTGAAATCCGGCTTAATTTACTTTTTTATTCTACCTTATCAGGTTAAATCCTTTTTGCATAGGGTTTTTTTATTCATATTTGCTGGCAAAATATTCTCTGGTCAGCCTGGTGATCACGCTGCTTAAGCCCAGGAGTCCCAGCAGGTTGGGAAAAGCCATCAGCCCGTTTAAGATATCCGCGAGGTACCACAGGGCGCGCAGCCCGCCCAGAGAGCCGATGAAGATAAAGATAATCCACATGGTGCGGTAAAAATGCACGGAGCGGCTGCCAAAAAGGTACTCCAGGCATTTCTCCCCGTAATAGGCCCAACTCAGGATCGTGGAAAAAGCAAAAAAAATTAAGCCTATGGCCACTACGTACTGCCCTATGTTTCCGGGCAACCCCCGGTTAAAGGCTTCCACCGTCATGGGGGCGCCTTCGAGGCCTGCCTGCCAGGCGCCTGTTACCAGCAGGACCAGGGCCGTCATGGTGCAGACTACGTGGGTATCGATAAAGACCTCCATCACCCCCCAGAGGCCCTGCCTGACAGGGTGAGGCGTGCGTGCCGCGGCATGGGCGATGGAGGCGCTCCCCAGTCCGGCTTCATTGGTAAATATTCCCCGGGAAATACCAAAGCGCCAGGCATTAAGAACCGTGGCCCCGGCAAAGCCGCCTGCTGCCGCTTGGCCCCGGAAGGCTCCGGCAAAAATGTGCCCTAAGGCGGCGGGGATTTGCTGGCGGAAAAAAACCAGGATAAAAAGGCTTCCTGTTAAATAAAAAAAGGCCATAAAAGGCACTACGGAGGTAGTAATCAGGGCGATGCGCTTGATGCCTCCAAGGATAATCATGGCGCTGATCAAGGCCATGAAGAAACCGGTAAGATAAACGGGGAACCCGAAAGTTGCCCTGACGGCATCGGCTACGGAATTGGCCTGCACCATGTTCCCGATGCCTAAAGCGGCCAGTGAACCGAAAAGGGCAAAAAGCACGGCTAAAAAGGGTTTGCGCAGGCCCCTCTCCAGGAAATACATCGGTCCTCCGGCGATGCTGCCCCTGACCCTGGTGCGGTAATGCACAGCCAGGACTACCTCACTATACTTAATGGCCATGCCGAAAAAAGCGGAGACCCACATCCAGAAAATAGCTCCCGGCCCTCCTAAAAAAATAGCCGTGGCTACACCGGCAATGTTTCCCGTTCCGATGGTTGCAGCCAGGGCGGTGGCAAGGGCCTGGAAGGGGGTAATTTCTCCGGCGGAAGGCCTGGTTTTTTCCGCCTGCAGCAAGCTGCCCAGGGTACGGCGCAGGATATAGGGAAACCGCCTGAGCTGCAGCAGCTGCAGCTGGAAGGTAAGAAAGAGACCCGTAACCAGGATGATAAAGGTCAGGGGAAGTACAACAGCCACATTGTGAAACCATTCCAGGATAGCTTCGATGATCTCTCAAACCTCCTGCTGTTTCCTCATCGGCTCAAGTCCTTCCGGGGATTATTCTCCTCCCTCTCCATAAATATGCCCTGTTAACCTGATCGTATTACCGCATTTTTTGCAGTTTTTTCCCTCCAGGCCGTTATTTTTAACGCGATAACCCCTGCGGCTAATCAGCAGCTGGCGGCAGGAGGGGCAATACGTGGCGCTTCGTTCCATATCCATGACGTTGCCCATATACACATAGGAAAGCTTCTCCCTGGCCGTTTCCCAGGCCTGCCGCATCGTTTCCAGCGGCGTGGGAGGCAGATCCATGTGGTAATTGGGGAAATAGCGGCTGAAATGCACAGGGATCTCTTTATCCAGGGAGGCCACCCAGTTGACAAAGTTCCCTATCTCTTCGGGGCTGTCGTTCAAGGTGGTAACAATCAGGTAGGTAAGCTCCACGTGACAGCGCGGGAGCGCCTGCTCCACGGTACGGAGAATCTCTTTAAAGCCTCTTCCCTTGCAGTGCCGCAGGTAAAAACCTTCACTGAATGCCTTTACATCGATATTCATGGCCTGGATAAAAGGTAAAAGCTCCTCCAGGGGCCGTTCGTTGATAAGCCCGTTGGTAACCAGGACATTTTTATAGCCGTTTTCAACCATCAGCCGGGAAGTTTCCAGGACGAACTCATACCAGATCGTGGGCTCGTTATAGGTATAGGCAATACCCAACTGCTCCCTCATGGGCCGGCTCTTGAGGATTCCCAGGAGCTCTTCAGGGGTAATTGTTTCCGTCCCCTGTTCCCTTTCACCCCTGGCCAGGGTCCAGTTCTGGCAGAAAGAACAGTGCAGGTTGCACCCGGTTGTACCCAGGGAGAGAATTTCCCAGCCGGGATAAAAATGGTAGAGGGGCTTCTTTTCAATGGGGTCAACGTTCATAGCACCGCATAAAGCGTAATTCAAAGTTACCAGTTTCCCCTCTTCGGCCCTGCGGACACCGCAAATACCCGTCTGGTCTTCCATGAGGCGGCATCCCTGGGGGCAGAGCTCACATAATATTTCAGGGCCTTTACGAGTGTAGTAGCGCGCTTCTTGCATATTTTCCCCCCCCATTTGTTCTAGTAATAGCGATTTACTTCAAAGCGGTAAATTTCCACATCTTCACCCGGCAATATCCCGGCTTTCTGCCTGGCTATGTCCAATTGCTCCTCCACCGTGGTAATCCCCTCCAGGGCGGGGAGAAGCAGGCCGCTCCGCCTGCCGCGGCGCACGATTACCCCGTAGCGCTGGGGATCCAGCCCGGAAAGATCCTCCACTTTTTCAGGTTCGGTCAGGACATCAACGCTGTAGGTTAAATCCTCCAGCTCGTTCCTGGAAACCGGGGGAAACCTGGGATCTTGCAACCCGGCGCTGATGGCGTTGGCGGCAATCTCTTCCGCCAGGGTCCTTTTTGTCGGCATGATCGTCCCTATGCACCCCCGCAAGGCACCCCTTTTTTTCAGGGAAACAAAAGCTGCCCCCGGTTGTCCAAGCTCCGGAGGAAGATCCCGGGGGAGCGACAAAGTTTCTCCCCTGACCCGGCTTTCCAGGGCACGGCGGGCAATTTCCGTAAAGATACTTCCTTTTTCTGCCAAGCTACTCTTCCTCCTCGTTTTTCCAGACTTTAAATGATGCCACCAGGTAACCGACACCAAACGGGCCTTCATAAGACAGGATCTCCGGTGTTACTTTCAGGCCGGAAAGGCTGCCCAGGAGAATAATAATGGAGCGCAACCCACACTCTCCCGCGCGTGATACGAGTTCCCTGTCCATGGATAATATTTTCTCTACATCATAATCCTGCAGGTACTGTACCAGTTTTTGATCGAATTCTTTCCCCCGGGGGTCATAGCCTGCCGGTGCCCCCACTTCAAGGCGGTGCGAAAGATCTCCGCTGGCCACCAGGGCGACTCTGCGGCCGGTTGCCTCTACAGCTCTCTGCAGCACCTGTCCAAAACGAAGAAGGTCCTGATAAGGCAGCATGGCAAAGGTCAGGGCCATAATCCTTCCGGCGCTGCCTGCTTCCTGCAGGTAATAGAGAGGGACGGTTGTGCCATGATCCAGGGCCGTTTCATCACGGAACGCCAGCGGCCCTTCCTTCTTCAGCAAAACCACGTCAAGATGCTCTTTTTTGCTTTCCCCGGCAACGGCCCGCAGCAGCTCCGTGTCATTTTTCGCCGTGAGCTTTATCCCGGGTGCGCGGAAGGCCCGGAAATCGCCCTGCAGTTCCTCTTCGGCCTGGACGGCCACGGCATCTCTAAACACGGGGCCGTGAGGAGTAATAATGATGACCGTTTCGGAACGGGCGGCGGCAACCTCTCTGGAGAGCTTTTTTAAAGCATCCACCGTCCGGCGGACCTCCGCTATTTCCCTTCCGCCGATTTCAGGAATAATCAGGGGTGGGTGAGGGGAAATGCCTGCGATTACAATACTCATGGAGAACCCCCCTCCATAAATTTTTTTAATCAGACTTCTCCTTTTTCCGGCACACTGGCACTCCGACTTCCGA
The DNA here is from genome assembly GCA_020060185.1 of Desulfovibrio sp. GTDB lineage: Bacteria > Bacillota > Dethiobacteria > DTU022 > UBA8154 > UBA9862. Next base: position 6,887 of record JAGVAS010000040.1, read on the forward strand.
CTTCCGACTTCCGCATTTTCAGGATAGAGCATTACCCGTTAATATTATCTTGTATCGGGCCTGTACTCATACATTAAAATTAGGTGGCGCAAGTTTGTACTCGCTTAAGGGTTCGCACAGACAGGTTTGACAGCTCAGCTCAAGCCTTCGATTGGCCTCCCCGGCAGAGCTCACCTCCATGTTCGCGCTGTCCGGCGGCGGACCTCCATATCCGCCGGGCCATCTCAGGCCTTCGCTTCGCCGAACCTGTTCGCTGTGCTGCACATATCGCTCGCCACAACCTTGCGCCACCTTTGTGGGACATACGGTTTCTAAAAAAGAGCGTTTTCATCCATTGTTGTGACCCGCAGGGTCATGGCGGTTTTTGACCCAAAAATAAGCAGGCTAGGCCTACTTATGCTCTTCTTTCACCAGGTAGCGGCGAAGCTTGGCCCCCGTTAATCTTCTGGGAAGCTCCTTCCTGATCTCAAAATGCTTGGGAATTTTATAGGGAGCGAGCTTGTTAAGGCAGTAATCCCTCAGTTCATCCTCCAGGATGGATTTCCCTTCCTTGGGGAAAACATAGGCCTTTACAGCCTCGCCGTAGTAATCGTCAGGGATACCCACAATAACTACTTCTCTGACCTTGGGATGGCGCTGCAGCACTTCCTCCAGTTCCCTGGGGTAAATATTATAACCCCCGGAGATAATCATATCTTTTTTACGGTTCAGGATGAAGAAATAGCCGTCCTTGTCCATCTGGGCAATATCCCCGGTATAAAGCCAGCCGTCCTTTAAAGTTGTAGCCGTTTCTTCCGGGTTGTTCCAGTAGCCTTTCATAACCTGGGGCCCGGAGATAACCAGCTCCCCCACTTCGCCGATGTCCAGATCCTTTTCCCCCGTTTCCAGGTCTACGATTTTCGCCATGGTATCGGGGAGGGGCAGGCCGATGCTCCCCACTTTTCTGCGGCCCCTTACAGGGTTGCAGTGGGTAACGGGGGAAGCTTCCGTCAAACCGTAACCTTCAACCAGCCTTGCACCGGTAAGATGCTCAAACCTGTCCTGGACCTCCAGGCGCAGGGGGGCGGCCCCGGAGATACAAAAGCTGATGGAAGAAATATCGTACTTTTTGACATCGGGGTGGTTGTTAATAGCCACATACATGGTAGGAACCCCAGGAAAGAACGTAGGGCGGTATTTATTAATGACTTTGAGAACCCTGTCTAGATCGAAACGGGGCAGCAAAATCAGGGTGGCACCAATATAAACGCCGAAATTCAGGATACAGGTAAGGCCATAAATATGGGAAAAGGGCAGGACGCCGAGGACTCGTTCTTCCCCGTCTCTACAGCCGGAATACCATTCCCTGAACTGCGTAACATTGGCAACCATATTGTAATGGGTGATCATGGCACCTTTGGACGTTCCGGAAACCCCGCCCGTATACTGCAGCACGGCAAGGTCCTCCCTGGGGTTTATCTGGAGATCAGAATCCGACGGCCTGGAAGGAGCGTTGCGGATAAGCTGCTTAAAGCGATATATACCTTCTTTAAAGGGTATCTCCGGCGCTCTGCCGTTGCTTTTCTGTTTTAGGGGGTAAAAGATGTTATAGGGAATGGTGAGGTAATCATGAATACCGGTAACGATGAGGTTTTCCAGGTTGATTTTATCCCTGATGTTCATAATACGCCGGTAAACTGTATCGATAATGATCAGGGTTTTTATTCCGGCATCGTTAATCTGGAATTGGAGCTCCATTTCCACATGAATAGGATTTATAAAGACAGCAACAGCTCCAAGCTGCAGGATGGCAAAGTAACTTATAACTGCCTGTGGTGAGTTCGGCAGGACTACTCCCACCCGATCCCCTTTTTTTATGCCCAGGCCGGCCAGCGCAGCCGCCAGATTGTTTACCTGGATAAAGAGATCACGATAGGACATCATCGCTCCGTTAAAGTTGATAGCCACCCTTTGGGGGTACCTCCTGACTGTGCGCTCCAGTAGATAATAAACAGGTATCTCGGGATATTGTAAAGTTGATCTTATGCCCTTTTCATAATTGGCCGTCCATAGTTCTTCTCTGCTTGCTTCCAAAATTGCCCCCCCTTTTATATTAAGCTAGATATTTTATTCTCTAAAAGCAAGAGGAATTCCTACATGCTAAAGAAAAAATTCTCATTCCTTTTCCCGGGACTAACAAAGGAAATCTAAAGCAAAGTGCTTTCGCCCGCGGGTGGCTAGGAGGAGAGGTATTTAATAATCCCCAGGTAGATGGCCCAGGCAATTTTTTTCTGGTATTCCGGCGCCGTTAAAAGCCTGGCCTCGTCCGGGTTGGAGAGAAAGCC
>JAGVAS010000172.1 GCA_020060185.1 Desulfovibrio sp.
CACGTTGAAGCGAAGGTTGGAGATGGCCCTGCCGGCATGGAAGCCGGCAGCCGGGAGGTGAGTAGGATGCGAACTCTCCCGGGGAGGTCATCGGAAGCCTGAGTTGAAACGTAGAGCTTTCAGAGCGGAACTCGGAGCTCCGCCTCAGCAAAACGCTGCGCTGTTTTCATATTAACCGCCACGACCCTGCGGGTCACAACAATGGATGAAAATGATCTTTTTTAGAAACCGCATTATGATCAGGGACATTCCCCAACGTTTTATCAGGGGTGTGTCCCCATACCTCAATAAAAGGTGGCGGAAGGTTGTGGCGAGCGACATGTGCAGCACAACGAACAGGTTCAGCGAAGCGACGGCCTGAGATGGCCCGGCGGACATGGAGGTCCGCCGCCAGACAGCGCGAACATGGAGGTGAGCTCTGCCGGGGAGGCCAATCGAAGGCCTTAAGCTGAGCTGGCAAACCTGTCTGTGCGAACCTTAGAGCGAGCACCAACCTTCGCCACCTTATTTTCATACTAATTGGCCTTCTTCAGCTGTTCTGCCCGGTCAAAGGCTATTAAGGCCTCAATAATGGAATCCAGGTCGCCTTCCAGAACCTGGTCCAGTTTATGCAGGGTTAAGCCGATACGATGATCCGTAACCCTGTTCTGAGGGAAGTTATACGTACGGATACGCTCGCTGCGGTCACCGGAACCAACCTGGCTGCGTCTCTCCTGTGCCTGTTCCCTCTGCTGATCAGAAATTATCTTGTCAAGCAGGCGCGCCCGGAGAACCCTCATCGCTCTTTCCCGGTTCTTTAACTGGGATTTTTCATCCTGGCAGGAAACAACAGTATTGGTAGGAAGATGCGTAATACGTACTGCTGACTGCGTGGTATTAACGCTCTGCCCACCGGGTCCTGTAGAGCAGAAAGTATCTATTCTTAAATCCTGGGGATTAATTTTCAACTCTACTTCATCAACTTCGGGTAAAACCGCTACCGTGGCAGCCGAAGTATGGATTCGTCCGCTTGATTCAGTGGTAGGAATCCTCTGTACACGGTGTACTCCTCTTTCGAATTTTAGCTGGCTGTAGGCACCGCGACCCTTCACGGACAATACTATTTCCTTAAATCCTCCGATATCTGTAGGATGAGAGCTTAAAATTTCGGTATTCCATTGTTTTTTCTCCGCATAACGCAGGTACATGCGCAGTAAATCAGAGGTAAACAGGGCCGCTTCTTCACCGCCGGCACCGGCACGGAGCTCTATAATCACATCTTTTTCATCGTTGGGATCCTTTGGCAGCAAGAGTATTTTTAAATTTTCTTCCAGCTGTTCTTTCCGGGAAGTAAGCCGGGCAATTTCTTCCTTGAGGTAAAGGATCATTTCTTCTTCCAACTTTTCTTTAAGCATCTCTCTTGCTTCACGGATATCTTTTTCTGTTTTTTGCAACTCTCGAAAATTTTCCACTGTATCAACAAGATCAGCGTGCTCCCGGGTATACTTCTGCCATTGTTGCTGGTCTTTAATTATCTCCGGATCGCTGAGTTTCTCTTCCAGGGATTGATAATACTCTTCCAGAGCTTTTAATTTTTCCCACATCTTCTTATACAACCTCCATATTTCTCATGCCTTTATCCTTGCTATGCTTTCACCGCCGGCCGTTATTTCTTCGGGCAAAACAGCCTGTAGAGCTGAAATAGCCACCTCAACCTGATCGTCACCGGGTTTTTTTGTCGTCAAAAGTTGTAACCACAGGCCGGGTTGTGAGAGAATCCTGGTAAAGATATTATCCTTTACACCGGCCATTTTAATACCTTCATAGGAAATTCCCGCAACCAGTGGTAACAGCAAAAGCCTGATCAGAATCCTCTGCCACAGCCCGGGCCAGCCAAAAAAAGAAAATAGTAAAATACTGGTAACCATAACAACCAGTAAAAAGCTGGTCCCGCAGCGGCGGTGTAAAGTACTAAAATTACGGGCATTATCAACGGTTAAAGGCTGACCTGCCTCGAAACAGGCAATAGCTTTGTGTTCGGCCCCGTGATACTGGAAAACACGTCCAACTTCTTCCCAGCGGGAAATTATAAAGATATAGCTGAGAAAAATAATCAGCCGCAGCAATCCTTCGCCGAGGTTTAACAAAAGCGGTATCTCCAGTCCCTGCTTCATAAATTTCATTAAAACAGTAGGTAAAAGCATAAAAAGACCTATTCCTGCTGCCAGGGAAATTATCAGGGTCAAGGGCATCTCCCATCCCTTAAGTTCTTCCTCTTCACCCTCAAGAACCTGCTCGGCAGATAGAGTAAGGGATTGGTATCCCAGGATCAGCGCTTCAACAAAGACAACAAATCCTCTAAAAACAGGCCATTTTAAAAAGGGGTACTGTTCGCTGACAGAGCGAAAATGTTTCTTCTGGACAAATATGGTCCCTTTATCCTGGCGCACAGCAATGGCAACGTTGGTTTTATTGCGCATCATTACCCCTTCTATTACCGCCTGACCGCCAACGAGAAGTTTTTCTTTGCTCATCTTTAGTACACCTGCTTTCTTAAAACTGCCATAAACCCGCAGGTTATAACAATTAATTTATAGTGACTGCTCTCAAATATAATCAAGCCGTTCTTAAAAAAACAGGGCCTCTATTGAGCCCTGCCAGCGATATATCCTTTTTACAAACCATATTTGCGTTTAAACCGCTCCACACGGCCTCCGGTATCTACAAATTTTTGCTTTCCTGTGAAAAATGGATGGCAATTAGAACAAATTTCCACTTTCATTTCTTTTTTAGTAGAGCTTACCTCGTAAGTAGATCCACAGGCACAGGTAATTTTGCTTTTTACATACTCCGGGTGTACTCCCTTTTTCACTTCACTCACCTCTTTTCCTAAATCCGTCACTTTTCTCAAACTACAGGAGCTTACAAGACAAATTTAATAATAACATAAAAAGGGGGCTTTTGGCAATATTTAAAGCCGTCTTTTGGAAAATTGGAAATAGCGCGGCGCTTTGCTGGTGGCGTCGTTCCAGGTTCAACTCGGCAAGTTCTACTACTCACCTCGAGCTTCAGACGACCTTCCCGGCGGAATTCCCGTCCATGGTCATCACCGGCAGCTGACGTCCTGTCAGCTGGGTCGTCTTCAGCTCTCGTTTCGTAGTGAACTTGTTTCCTCGCTGCACAAGTCACTCCGCCACCAGCAAAGCGCCGCAAAGTACTGGAGCTAAACCCCGGTCATGTTTTTCGCGCTGTCCGGCGTCGGACCTCCATGTCCGCCGGGCCATCTCAGGCCGTCGCTTCACTGAACCTGTTTGGCTTCTGCTGCACATATCGCTCGCCACAACCTTACGCCACTTTGCGGGACACAATACGGTTTCTAAAAAAGATCATTTTCATCTATTGTTGTGACCCGCAGGGTCGTGACGGTTAGCATGGAAAGGTTCGGATTTCCCTGATGCTAGTTATTATAAGGCAAAAAAAGCAAAGGGTCAAGCTTTCGGCCATTATAGGCAATTTCCAGGTGAAGATGCGGGCCGGTAGCATTTCCAGACGCTCCAACCAGAGCCACAGGTTGGCCTGCGGTTACCTCTTCGTTCTTTTCTACCAGCAGGCGTGAATTATGAGCATAGAGTGTACTCCAACCACCACCGTGATTTACTACAAGCATAAGCCCGTAACCCTTTTGGAAGCCGGTAAAATCAACAACCCCAGGGGCCGCAGCCCCGATATAACTTCCATAGGGAACAGCAATATCAAGGCCGTAATGAAAAGAGCCATCACGCCAGCCAAAACGTGAAGTTATATTACCTTTAACCGGCCATTTAAATAAAGGTCTTTCGTTGGCACCACCGGGAAGAGTACTTCTCCCTCCGTACCGAGAGGCTATAAGAGTCGCCTGTACCGCTTTTCTTTCCTCTAAGGGCATGATGCCTCCCGGTATAACCAGTTTTTTACCCACTGCAAGCCGGGAAGGATCTTTCAACAGGTTAAAAGCGGAAATGACCTGCGGTTCCACTTTATAACGAACAGCGATGGAATCGATGGTATCTCCTTTACGTATTTTGTGCAATGTTCCCTCGACAGTAAGAATATCAAGGGACTGGCCGGGAAAAATCAAGTGGGGATTGGAAAGCCCGTTCCAGTATACGATTGATCCAATATCTGTCTGGTAAAGAGCAGCAATTCTCGTTAAAGTATCCCCCGGTTGTACTAGATGGTGGACCAGGGCTTTCTTTAAAGCTTCTTCCCTTTTAAGCTTTTCCTGTTCCTCCCTGAAACGTTCAACCTCTACATGATAGTTTTCAAGTTGTTCAAAATACGATGGCTTTTGAGGCCTTTCAGTAACGATCATTGCCTGTACTTCCAGGGGAAACAAGAAAAATATTCCTGATCCTATCACTGCTGACAGTACTGTTATAGAAATGTTCAGTTTTAAGCAAACGGAAGCTGTTCTTTTAAAAACTACAAACCAGTCGGGAAAATTGGGGTAAGTACATAGCATTCCAAGCCACCCTCCCTGTTTACACTGTTGTTATTCTTTACCGTAGAAAAAGAAATATTCACTGGAAGATCATGGATACAGGGAGAAAGGCGTGTATTTTTTACAAATTGTGAAGATTGGACAGGAAGGAGGCGTTATTTTTGGTTTTCTTTAACCGCTCCACCAGGGCTTCCAGGAATTCCGAAGAAGAAGTAATATTCATGGTACGACGCAATGCCCACATCAATTCAATAGTGGTATTATCCAGCATCAGCTCTTCACGGCGCGTACCGGAACGCAGTATATCAATAGCCGGGAAATACCGTCGCTCGGCTAATTTGCGATCCAGGTGCAATTCCATGTTACCGGTGCCTTTAAACTCTTCATAGACGACGTCATCCATACGACTACCTGTTTCAATTAAAGCAGTGGCAAGAATGGTAAGGCTTCCTCCCTCTTCGATATTGCGGGCTGCACCAAAAAAGCGCTTGGGCTTGTGAAAAGCCGCGGGATCGATCCCGCCGGAAAGAGTCCTGCCGCTGGGAGGAATGACCAGGTTATATGCCCTGGTAAGCCTGGTAATACTATCCAGAAGAATAACAACATCAAGCCCCTGCTCCACCAGGCGCTGGGCCCTTTCCAGGACCAGTTCTGCCAGGCGGATATGGTTATCAGGCTTCTCATCGAAGGTAGAGCTTAGAACTTCCCCCCGGACTGACCTGCGCATGTCAGTTACTTCCTCCGGCCTTTCATCGATTAATAAGACGATGAGCACCAAATCGGGATAATTTTCTGTTAAACTGTTGGCAATTCTTTTTAACAAAATTGTTTTTCCTGCTTTGGGGGGGGATACAATCAAACCGCGCTGGCCTTTCCCGATTGGAATCAGAAGATCGATAATACGTGTAGCAAAATCCTCCGGATCTCTTTCCAATACCAGCTGCTCCTGGGGATGTATAGGGGTAAGTTCCGTAAAATACGGCCGGCCTGAAGCTTTTTCCGGATCTTCGTTATTAACCGCCTCCACGTGCAGAAGAGCATAGTATCGTTCATTTTCTTTGGGAGGACGCACCTTTCCGGAAACCAAATCTCCTGTACGCAGGCCAAAACGCCTGATCTGGGAAGCAGAAATATAGATATCGTCTTCATGAGGAAGATAGTTCACCCGGCGTAGAAAACCATAACCATCGGGCATAATTTCCAGGACACCCTGGGTAAAAATAAGGCCTTCGGATTCTGCCTCCTGTTTTAAAATGGCAAAGATTAAATCCTTTTTTTTCATCGTACTGGTTCCTTTAATTTCGGTTTCCCTGGCTATACGGTGCAACTCCTCTAAATTCATCGCTTCCATTTCATTTAAATGCATAAATCTCTCTCTCACTTTCCTTCTTTATTAATTTGTGGAAAAAAGAAAAATAATAGTTAACAGGTAGCTAAAAATAATTATATAGGAAGGCAGTCCCATACGTAAAAACTGCCGGCGGAATGGATAAATAAGGCTGATGAGAACTATTATGGATATAAGAACCCCCATATTAGCTGCAACCAGGTTTTGGGGAGACAGGTTCATAAGAAGGGGACCTTTACGGTAGAAAATGTCTGTAATAAATAGAAGTAAAACATTAAAGAAGTTGGCACCTAACACGTTGGCAATAGCCATTTCCACAAACCCAAGGTGGACAGCGGTCATAGTTGTTACCACTTCCGGAAGAGAGGTGGTAATAGCAATAAACAATGAACCTACCAGCGTTCTGTTAAGCCCGGTCTCTATAGAGATCATATCGGCCGCATCTGTTAAGTTTGTCCCTGCAATAACGATAACCACTGCTGCCAGCCCGAAAAAGAGCAAGCTGCGAAAAAGCTCTTTTTTGCCTATGGCTGGGAAAACTTCTTCATTTTCCTTACCCCGCCCGCGGTTATTACTTTCCAGGGCCATAATCATACTGCTGCCCAAAAGGTAAATGGCAAGGATGAAAATGGTGTCCAAACCGACCCACCCCAGGCGGTAAGGAAGAGCCAGGATCATGCCTATAATGGAAAAAACAATAATTAAAATGCTGAAAAGACCAGTTACGACAAGACTCCTTTTGCGTCGTGCTGTAAGCGGACCCCGGCCCTGTACAAGATCGATCAGGGCAATAAGGGTAAGGTTGAAGAGGATACTGCCGTAAATGTTACCCCCGGCCAGGTCAGGAGCGGCGATTATAGCTGCCCTGCGGGAAGTAACCAGTTCAGGTAACGTAGTTGCCAGTGGTAAGAGAAGGGCTCCCGCCCAGGCTTTGCCCAGGCCAAAGTTTGCGGAAATTCTCTCGGCATTTTTCGCCAGCTGCGTGCCGGCAGCAACGATTAGCGCTGCATTAAGAAAAAAAGACAGCCACATACTTAATATTATACCCCGGTTATTACCAACTCATGAGTCTATGGCACCAGGTTAAAACCTCCCTGCTCACTTAATAACCACCACGACCCTACGGGTCACAACATTGGATGAAAGTGACCGGGTTTAGCTCCCGCTATTGTTCCGCAGACGCAGCGTTTTGCTGTTGGCGGAGCGACTTGTGCAGCGAAGCTAAAAGCTCACGTTGAAGCGAAGG
>JAGVAS010000046.1 GCA_020060185.1 Desulfovibrio sp.
CACGTTGAAGCGAAGGTTGGAGATGGCCCTGCCGGCATGGAAGCCGGCAGCCGGGAGGTGAGTAGGATGCGAACTCTCCCGGGGAGGTCATCGGAAGCCCGAGTTGAAACGTAGAGCTTTCAGAGCGGAACTCGGAGCTCCGCCTCAGCAAAAGCTGCTCCATTTTCATACTAACCGCTATGACCCTTGCGGGCCACAACAATGGATGAAAATAGCTAAAACCTGAAGTTAACTCTCCTTAACTATGTCCCTATCCCGCTTATAGAGATGGGGTTGTGGAGCTGTTGGTAGAGCGAATTGTTTGAGCAGCTAAAAAGCTCTTGGCGAAGTGAAAGCTGAAGGCGGCCCTGCTTACATGGATGTAAGCAGCCGGGAGGCGAATAGGAGGTGAGCTCTCCCGGGAAGGCCAGCCTGAAGCTTGAGCTGAGCCTTAGAGCTTTCTGCAAAAACACCCTGAGTCTCTGCCAACAGCCCACAAACCAGCCTATTTTCATATTAACCACCACGACCCTGCGGTCACAAAAGAGGATGAAAATGACCCGCCATTTTCATACTAAATGGCCTTAAAGGCCTTTTTTAGTTTTAAGGACATGGCGGTTTGTGAAACACTTGTTCTTTATAATTTATTTAGTTATAATGTAATTAAACGGGGAAAGGATATACATAACAGGAGGCATTATTAATGTTATGGAGGAAAAAATAAAAATCGGCCTGGCGCTGGGGGGAGGTTCAGCACGGGGTTTTGCTCATATTGGAGTGCTAAAAGTTTTGGAAGAAGCAGGGATAAAAGCTGATTACCTGGCAGGTTGCAGTATGGGGGCCCTGATTGGCGCTTTTTATGCCAGCGGGGGCAGAATCAAAATGCTGGAACGGTTTTCCAGGGCTGTGGATCGCCGGAACTGGGTGGATCTGGCTTTTTCACGTATGGGTTTTATAAGCGGCAAAAAAATAGAAGACATTCTTTACCTGATGACGCGGCGTTCTGCTTTTGCAGATTTAAAGATTCCTCTTGCTATTGTAGCTGTAGATCTGTACAGCGGTCAAAAAGTGATTCTGAAGGAGGGGCTGGTCTCAAGGGCTGTTAGAGCCTCAATTTCTATCCCGGGCTATTTCGTTCCCGTAGAAATGGATGGTATGCTTTTAGTTGACGGTGGTGTTCTCGATCGTGTTCCTGCCGATGTTGCCCGCCAGATGGGAGCGGAATTTGTTATTGCCGTTGATACGGGCTTTTATCCGGAAAGCGGCAAAATAAGCACTATTTTAGATGTAATCAGCCGCTCTTTTGATATCATGGCCCGGGAAATTACACGCAACTATCTAATTGATGCCGATATAGTTATCAATCCCGATCTTGCCGGCGTTGCTCCTTCACAGTTCGATAAAGCGGCGGAAGCCATAGCTATTGGTGAAAGAGCAGCCCGTGATGCTTTACCCCGGATATTAGAGATGTTAGAAAGCAGGGGTGCTCTTGCGTAAAATTTTTAATTTTGCTTTCATATTATTTATCATTATTTCCCTGGGCTTTCTTATACAAACAGACTATTACCTGATTAAACCCGGTTCCGTTGACGAGCTGGGTAATTTAATTCAGGTTGAAGGGGAGGTAAGGAAAGAGGAGGGACAGTTTTTCATGGTTACTGTGACACAGCATCCTGCCAACCTCTGGAATTATCTTTACGGCATCTGGCATCCTTTTCTGGATGTACGCCCTATTTCCAAGGTTATTCCCCCGGATATGTCTCAGGAGGAATATAACAAGTTGATGCAGAGCTGGATGCAGGAAAGCAAGTACCTGGCCCAGATAATTGCCCTGCGCAGGGCAGGCTATGAGGTTCCCATTGTCAGCGACGGCGTAGAAATAGTTGAGCTTATGGCCGGCAGCCCGGCAGAAGGCATTCTGAAAGCAGGAGACATTATCAAAGCCGTTGAGGGGAAGAAGGTTAACCTTGTGGAAGAAGTGGTTGAATATATTCAGCAAAAAGAAGTCGGCCAAAAAGTAAGGATAACTATTCAGCAGGGTGAAAAAATTAAAGAGTTTGAGGTCCTAACAACCTCACACCAGGAGGAACCCCGTAAAGCGGCCCTGGGAATCTATGTGCGTACTTTAAACTGGCAACCGCTATTGCCCCTGAAAATTGATATTGACACAGGGCCGGTAATCGGCCCCTCAGCAGGGATGATGTTTGTGCTGGAAATACTCGATAGGTTGCTCCCGGAGAATCTGACCGGGGGGCGCCTGGTTGCCGGTACAGGGACGATTTCCATTGATGGAAAAGTAGGCGGTATTGGTGGTGTAAAACAAAAAGTGATTGCTGCTGAAAGGGCAGGGATTGACTACTTCCTGGTACCCGCGGAGAATTACGAGGATGCACGGCAGGCCGCCGGCCGTATTAATGTTGTTTCCGTAAGAAACTTAGACGAAGCCCTGGGGTTTTTACAAAGTTTGAATACAGCATGCCAGTACTATACAACAACCACCTTGGAATGGACTATTATGAAACCCGTTCCTACCCCGGATGGCATCGCCACATGACACTGGTATTCTTGGCTATGCGCTTCCAAAAATTAACTTTTGAAAAGGCCTTGATAATCATCGATTATTACACGCGTAGAAACCATATTGCTTACCAGTCACCTCGCAAAAGAAAACTTGCAATGTTAAAAAAATTTGCGCTGTAGTATTAGTAAAAAATTGCAAAAAACAATATTTGTGGCAGGAAATAGTGTTTTTTTACCTAATTATTCATAAGAGAATTAAATCAATGCCTTTTATTTATTTTGCAAAATAAACCGGCTGCAGCAAAATAAAATGCCCCGGCCGGGGTTATGTTCGGGGAGAAAAGCATGGCATCCAAAGCTTACGAGGGCACGGGGGTAGGCATTCTCGAAAAAACCAGCATCAGGCAGGTCGAGCGGCAGCTCTTTATTCTCTTCCTGCTGGACTGCTACCGCGACGGGATTTCTGCCGCGGAACTGCACCAGAAACTGCTCGATGAAGGAATCGAGGTCTCCCTGCGCACGGTGCGACGCGACCTGGACGACCTGACCCTGGCCAACTTCCCCATTTTCGAAGAAAGAAAAGGAAAGGTCACCCTCTATAAAATCAAGCAATTTCATCTCCCGTCAATACACTTCACAGTCAACGAGCTGCTCGGCTTGTATTTCCTCAAGGAACTTTTAATACCGGTTTCGTCTCTTCCCGTTATGCGGCACGCCTACAAATTCATTTCACAGGCGATAGAAGGCCTTCCCAGGCTGAAAAAAAAATTCATCCACAATCTCAAGGAACACTGCAAGGTGGAATGTATGCTCATGGACACGGAAGAAAACGTCTCCCAGGAAATGCTGGAACTTTTAAACCGTGCCATCTTCGACAGCAAGGTGATACAGGCGCACTACTACTCCTTCAGCTCTGACAGCCTGAGCCAGCGCGAAATCGAGCCCTACTACATAATCATAAAAAATCGCCATTACTACCTGGTGGGCTACTGCCGCATGCGCGCTGAGGTCAGGGATTTCCGCATCTCCAGGTTCAGGCAGGTAACCATCAAGGACGAATGTTTTTCCGGGAAAAGCACCTTTTCATACGAGGACTATGTCAGGTACTCCTGGGGAATACTCAAAGGCGGGGATATTCACGAGCTGGAAGTCAGGTTCAGCCCCTGGATCGCGCGCTTCGTAAAAGAGTACCACCACCTGAAGGCCGACAGCATCGAGGAACTTCCCGACGGCTCCCTCCTCTTCTGCCGCCGTGTGGCCGGCCTGGAAGAGGTCCTTCCCTGGGTTTTAAGTTTCGGAAGCAGCGTCGAGGTCCTGCGCCCGCCTGAGCTCAGAGAAGCCGTTATTCAACACCTGCAGCAGATGAAATCTCTCTATGCGCTCTAACCCCGCCTTAAAAATTTACAGCAACATGAAACAACCCGATCAAGCACCTTCCTAAAAAGGGGTATCCAGGGTATGCTCGAACGCGCCGCCATGCTCGGCTTCCCTAAAAATAGAATCACACACCGGCAAGGGGACAACCATAACGCTTGAGGGAAAGCGCGGGAAATGAAAAAAAATCCCTACAAATTTTTTTTTGACTGTGTGACACGGGATGTCAGGTTTTCCATTTATAATACGTACATGGGAATTTTACTGGGAAACACTGCCTTATTCTGGCACGAGAAAGGATGATGCCCTTGAACCTGGAACAATTTTGTCAAAACACTGCCATTTTTGTTTCATTTCCCTGACACAATGATGGCAGCCGTATCCCTGTAACTGTAAACAGTTTTATGTTATCATGATTCAGAAAATAAAAAAGTTCCCCGGAGATGGCTCCTCCGGAGAACTTCGAGAGGCAGCATCATTAAAGGATACGATATCCCCGCTTAAGGTTTTTATATCGAAAACGTTTTACGTACATCAACAATACCCAGTAAACTCTGACATTTTGTACTTTATTTATGCGCAATATTGCTGCCTGTACATTTGAGCCGGGCAGCTTTTTATTTCCTCAGAACAGGGGGGATAGCGTGGAAACCAGCCAGATACGCGTTGTCATAGCCGAAGACCACACGGTCTTCCGGCAGTGCCTCTGCTTCATGCTGGCTCGCAACCAGAGCTACACAATTGCAGGAGAAACATCCAGCGCGGAAGAACTTCTTAAGTTCTGCCGCTCCAGCAACCCTCACGTAGTTATCGTTGACATCCAGCTTGCCGGCGGAAACGGCCTGGATGCCGCCGAAAAGCTTCTCCTGGAAAACCCGGAACTGCCCGTCATCGTCCTCTCGAGCTTCTACGAGGTGGAACTCGTGGAAAAGGCGATCTCGATAGGAGTCAGGGGCTACTTCCCCAAGTACGCCACCCTGCAGGAGATCAACGAAGCCATCCCCCGCGCCGCCAGGGGAGAAAAGGTTTTCCACAAAGACATAACCGACCTGCTCTTAAACTCCTACCAGAAACGCCTTAAAGGGAAAAATAACCACCTGCTGCACGAGGACGAGGTCTGCATCCTGAAGATGTGCAGCGAAGGCAAATCATACAGCGAGATCGCCGAAGCCCTCTTCATCGGGGAAAGAACCCTTTACAGGAGGCTGAATGTCATCTTTGAAAAGCTGGGGGTTTCGAGCAAGGTCCAGGCAGTAGCCGCAGCCATCAGGAAGGGGTTAGTCTGAGCAGTAGAAATTTTCCCTGGAGGAAATTTTTTCAATGACACGGGATGTCATGCTGGACTGGTAAAATATATTTGCGGAACTTCAGAACAGGATCATAAAATAAGTTCTCCAGGGATGGCTCCCCTGGAGAACTTCGAGAGGCAGCATTATTAAAGAATACAACCTCCCCGCTAAAGGAAATTATATCAGAACTAATCTTCCCTGTCCATAACAGGCAATAAAAAAAATCACATTTTGTTTTTTCCTGTCGTATTTCTTTATTATGCTGCCCGAGTTCTTAATTACAGGATTACAGGCAGCATTTTTTTGTAAAGGAGACAGGAAATGGTTCTCAGTTACAGCCCTCCTGACATGGAACCCTCCCTCCTGAGAATTGCCACATCGCTCATCAACGAAAAAGATGCAGACAGAGGGATCAATTTCGCCCTGGAAACGCTGGGGAAAATGGCAAAGGCAGACAGGGCCTATCTCTTCCAGTTTAAAGACGAGGGGCGCACTTTCGGCATCACCCACGAGTGGTGCGCGCGCGGAATTGATTCCAAGATAATGAACCCGGCGCCGGACCTGGCGAATTTAAGGACCGCAGATTTTCCATGTGTCGCGGATTACCTCTCGAAGGGAAAAGACGTGGTTGTAACAGACGTTCTTAAACTCCCGCCGGAGGCAGCTATGGAGAAAAAGTTCCTCCTCGGCGCGAAGATCCGCTCTTTCGCCGTCGTCCCGCTCTTCCTTCAGGACCGGCTGTTCGCCTTTACAGGCTTCGATGATACAAGAAAATGCCGCGCCTGGGACGAGCACGATCTCAACTTCCTGCGCCTGGGCGGCTACATTCTCCTGAGCTTCATCGAAAGGATGATAGCAGAGCAAAAGCGAGAGCAACTTTTCCTCCAGCTTGAAAATGCCGTCCGCCAGCGCACGCAGCAGATATCCGATCTGAGCCGGCAGGTTGTTTCAATCCAGGAAAACGAGAGAAAAAAGCTCGCCATGGAGCTTCACGACTGGATCTACCAGGGCCTCATTATACCGTTAGGCCAGATAAGAAACCTCGAGGAACAGCTCGAGGGCAGCAGGAGCCTTCTCCTACTGCTGGAGCAGCTGGAAAAAGACCTCTTGCACTCCCAGGAGGAGATCAAGCGCATCATCAACGACCTGCACCCCCACCTCCTGGAAAAGCTGGGGTTGAAAAAAGCGATCTCCGCCTACCTGCACGAACTGGGAAAGCGGAACAACTTCGAGGTCACATTCCGCGACTTCAGCCAGATCGAGTACGAGCCGGACGAGCTCTGCAGCCTTTACCTCTTCCGCATCATGCAGGAAGCCATGAATAACACCTGCAAGCACTCAGCCGCCACCCGCGTCTCGGTAACAGTCGATATCGCCCCCGGCAGCTTCTACCTCGAAGTCAAGGACAACGGCAGGGGCTTTCTCAAAGAGAGCACCGCCTTCAAAAGAGGGATCCAGGGCATGCTCGAACGCGCCGCCATGCTCGGCTGCGACCTGGTCATAGAATCCCACCCCGGCAAAGGCACGACCATAACGCTGGAGGGAAAAAGCGGAAAATAAAAATATTCCATGAGAAAGGAGGATGCCCCTGAAACCTTATACAATTTTGTCTAAAAGCTGCCATTTTATTTTGCACTTCCTGACACAGCAATGGCAGCTTTGACCCTGTAACTGTAAATTGGTTTATGATATCATCATTCTGAAAATAAAAAAGTTCTCCGGAGATGGCTCCTCCGGAGAACTTCGAGAGGCAGCATCATTAAAGGATACGATATCCCCGCTTAAGGTTCTTATATCGAAAACGTTTTACGTACATCAACAACACCCAATAAAACAAGGATTATGAAAAAGAATATTGAAATTTATCTATAAAC
Source organism: Desulfovibrio sp. (assembly GCA_020060185.1). Taxonomy (GTDB): domain Bacteria; phylum Bacillota; class Dethiobacteria; order DTU022; family UBA8154; genus UBA9862. The sequence continues at coordinate 7,037 of JAGVAS010000046.1, forward strand.
TTTATTGCCACCTTTTTCATTACCGCCCCTACAGTAGTGAAAGAAATGATTGATTTAACCGATGGCCTGTAACATACTTACTTCCGGTCATGTCAAGGTGTTTATGCTCCACGCGGATGGACGGGAAAAAACCCTGGATATTTTAAGCGAGGGGGATATACTTGGCGAGATGACACTTTTCGGCAGCGAGCTTCGCTCTGCCACGGTTGAAACCCTGGAGGAGACCACTTTTATTGTTATTTCAAAGGAAGACTTTCAGCTGCTCATAATGGAAATACCAAAACTGGCTATACACGTGATTGAAATGCTCTCTGAGAGGCTGCGGCAGGCAAACCAGCTCAGCAGATACAGGAGCTTACCTTTTTTAATGCACGCTGCCGGGTCATCTGAATTTACAATTACAAGATAAGCTGCCAGGTAAAAATCTTCTTAAAAGGCTTAATAAACTATGCATACTAATATTCCATAGTAAAATTTTCCTGACAACTAGCTTATTTTTTAACCTGGCATTTTTAGCCACTTAAAAAGTTTTCGACAGAAGAATGAGAAAAAGGATAATTGTGGAAATTGTAATAAATAATAGCTTGGCCCTGTTAACCAAGGAGTGTTTCATGGATGATTCCATATTCCGCTAAGAGAAATATATTACTTATTGTTCTTGATGCAGGAATAATCATATTATCGTTATCCCTATCGCTGTTGTTGCGTTTTGAGGGAAATGTCCCAGTAGTATATTGGAAGAGCTTGGAAGGCATTTTTTTGCCTTCCCTGTTAATTATTATTTTCTTTTTTGCCCTCCTTGGACTGTACCGCACGTCGTGGAGATACGCCAGTGTTGATGAGCTGATGTGTATTGTTTGGGCTGTTAGCGCCAGCCTTGCCGGGATGAACTTCTATGCCTGGCTTTCGGATGTTCTTTTCCCCCGTTCATTTTACGTCCTTTTATGGTTTCTTCTCCTGGCCTTCGTCGGAGCGTCCCGTCTCTCCCTGCGCATAATGCGTAGGTATGCCCAGAAGCTTAGTAACCTTAACCACCAAAACGACATAAAAAAACAAAAACAACATTCAGAACATTTTAATAATAACATAAACAGGATCCTCATTTTTGGAGCTGGTGACTCCGGTGTTATGGTGGCAGATGAACTTAAAAAACATGCCAATAATCACATTCTGGCGGGTTTTATCGATGACAACGTAACAAAAAGAAATCAAATCATCCACGGACTGCCCGTTCTCGGTACCAGGGATGATATTCCCAGGGTGGTGAAGGAAAAAGGCATTACCGAGGTGGTTATAGCCATTCCCTCCGCCTCTTATAAAGAAATAAAAAATGTGGTTAATATTTGCCTGGAAAATGGGGTCAGGGTAAAGACCGTCCCGGGGATATTCGAAATATTAGAAGGACGAGCCCAATTTAACAGGTTAAGGGAAGTCCAGATCGAAGACCTTTTAAAGCGTGAGCCTGTTAAAACCGATTTACCAAAGATAGCGGGCTATTTAAGCGGTCAAAGTGTCCTCGTAACGGGTGCCGGGGGTTCCATTGGAACTACATCCTGTTGTGGGGGATATACAGGATTACAGCCGCTTGGAGGGGGTATTCAAGGATTTTAAACCCGGAGTGGTTTTCCACGCAGCCGCTTACAAGCACGTACCAATGATGCAGTACAATGTAGAAGAGGCTATTAAAAATAACATTTTTGGGACAAAAAATGTAGCGGACCTGGCCCATCTCTACAAAGTTAAGCGTTTTGTCCTGGTATCCACGGATAAGGCTGTCAATCCCACCAGTGTAATGGGGGCAACCAAAAGGGTGGCTGAACTTTACATGCAGATGCTGGGTAAAAGAAGCGGGACGCTCTTTTGCGCTGTGCGTTTTGGCAATGTCCTGGGCAGCCGGGGCAGCGTGGTCCCTATTTTTAAGGAGCAGATCCGAAACGGGGGACCGGTGACGGTCACACACCCGGAAATGGTCCGTTACTTTATGACTATTCCCGAGGCGGTCCAGCTGATCATTCTTTCCGGCGCCATGATTCAAAAGGGTGAACTTTTCGTCCTGGATATGGGCGAACCGGTAAAAATAGTGGACCTGGCCAGGGATATGATCA
>JAGVAS010000086.1 GCA_020060185.1 Desulfovibrio sp.
CCCATCAGAAAAAATACGGCGGGGACTCCAACCCCACGGTATTTTAAGGCGATGGGCCTGGCCGTGTAAAAGTACCCGGCAAAAATCCCCAATATCCCCAGGAGCAGCAATACCGGGCCCCGGACCGCAATTAAATAAAGCCCGATGGGAATAACCAGGAGCACAGTCACAATACCTCCTTTCAGCACCTGCTTTGGGGACATCAGCCCCTCCACCAGGACACCGCTGGAACCATAGGAATCAGGGGTATCGACACCGTTGAGAAAATCAAAGTAATCGTTAAAAAGGTTTGTACCGGCATGGATCAATACCCCACCGGCCAGGGTAAGAAGAAAAAGTAAAGGGTTGAAAAAGCCATCGGCAACCGCCAGCATGGCCCCAAGAAAAACAGGGATTACCGAAGCCGGGTAGGCCCAGGGCCGTGTAGCCCGAAACCAGAGCTTAAGAGTAGACATAGAAAGACACCTCTTTTTTATTTGCCGCAAGTTTAATTATATCATAAATTACCGCTTCAAGGAAAAATTATATAATAGGCACTTTTCTTAAAACTAACCGGGTAACGGCTTTCAGGCCGTTTTGTACATCTTCTGTGGGAATGGCCTCCAGACAGGTTAAGGCTTTATCGATATAACGCTCCGCAGTTTTAATGCTGTACTCTATGCCACCCTGCAGCTTTATTTCATTCAAAATAATAAATAATTCGGATTCGCCCAACCTTTGCTCCCTTATCCACGAAAAGATTTCATCTTTTATCGGGGAAAACTGTAAGGTATAAATAAGCGGCAGGGTTATGATCCCGTTTTTTAGATCGCTGCAGGTGTCTTTGCCGGTATTTTTTTCTTGGCCGGAAAAATCCAGCACATCGTCGATAACCTGGTACGCCATACCCAGGTTTAACCCGTATTTGTAAACAGACGACTTTATCTCCATGGATGTTTTGGACGCCAGGCAGCCGGCCAGGCAGCAGGAAGCCATGAAAACAGCCGTTTTTTGCTTTATTCTCTCCAAATACTCTTCTTCTGTCAAATCCGGGTTAGAGGCCTCCAGCTGCTGCTGTATTTCCCCTATGGACATTTCTTCGATGACATTTACCATAAGTTCGATTATTTCCAGGTTGCCAAACGTTGTCAACAAAGTTAAAGCCCTGGAAAAAAGATAATCTCCGAGGAGGACCGCTACCTGGTTTCCCCATAACGTATTTACCGTGGGCCTGCTGCGGCGCAGCCTGGCATTATCCAGGACATCATCGTGAAGTAAGGTCGCCGTGTGAATTAACTCCAGGCTTACGGCAATGGGAATAATAGACTGCAAGTCCCTGCCGTGGTGCATGCGGGCACATGTCAAAAAAAGCGCGGGACGAAACTTTTTCCCTTTCATTTGTACTAAAAAGGGTTTTAAACTCCCGATAGTATCTGAACGGGATTGAAACATTTCTATGATGAATTTATCCACATATTCCAGCTCAGGAACAATCTCCCGCAGATCTTGTCTGGTTTTCAAAAGTGTTCACTCCTAATTATTCAATATTCCTGGTAAGGTTGAGGAAATTTTCTTCATCCCATAATCTTACGGGGAATACCGTAGGTTGGCTCCTGCCAAAACTCGGTACTGACCGGGCGAACTTGTTGGGTAAAATGCCCGTGGGACAGAGAGAAAAGCACTGCCCTTCACAGGCAGGGCAGCTTTTAAGGGCAATTTCCGGGAAAAAGACTACCTGTTTTTCGATTCCCCTGCCGATGAAGCCAAGGGCATCCGCTTTTTTGACTTCGCTGCAATAGCGCACGCATAAACCGCAGAGTATGCAAAAAGTCAGCTCTTTCTCAAATTTATCCGTACTCGTGCCATATATTCTGCCCAGCTCTTCTACCCGCCCTTTTGGAGAGGAAGCCTGCAGCAGCTCAAGTATTACCTTGCGAATTTTAACTACGCGGGGGGACTTAGTTTCTACCACCAGCCCGTTTGCCGCGGGATAAACACAGGAAGCAACTATTCTTGCTTTTTTGCCGCTCGTTATTTCCACGCTGCAGAGGCGGCAGGACCCGTGAGGAGCCAGTCTGTCATCATGACAAAGGGTGGGAATCTGTATTCCTGCGGCCCTGGCTGCCTGCAGGAGCGTTGTCTGCTCTTCCACGTTAATTTCCTTTCCGTCGATGGTCAGGCTGACCTTTTTCATCTTGCAACCCTCCTCGGGGATATTTCTCTATCTGAAGGGATCGGTGGAACAGGAACAGGCTCGCCGGAAAGTTTCTCCACCGCGCGGTACCTGTCGGGACACACTTCAAAGCAGATGCCGCATTTGGCACACTTATCCTGGATAATTACGTGGACTAGCCCTTTCCCGCCGTCAATAGCCCCTACCGGGCAGTTTTTCAGGCAGGCCATGCAGCCCTGGCACCTGTCCGGCTGGATAAAGTAGGAAACCAAACCCTGGCAAACCCTGGTGGGACAGCGTTTTTCATTGATATGGGCCAGGAATTCTTCCCGGAAATATTTAAGCGCTGTTAAGACAGGGTTGGCCGCTGTCTGTCCAAGAGCACAAAGGGAGGCGGCGGAAATAACTTCAGACAATTCTTCCAGCAGGACAATATCCCCTTCTTCGCCATCTCCCCGGACGATCCTCATTAAAATCTTGCGCAGCTGCCTGAGGCCCTCCCTGCAGGGGACACACTTGCCACAGGATTCATCAGATAAAAAATCAAGAAAATAGCGAGCTACATCTACCATACAGGTGCCTTCATCCATGACAATCATTCCGCCGGAACCCATCATGGCACCGATTTTGCTGAACTCGTCAAAATCAATGGGCATATCCAGAAACTGCTTCGGGATGCAGCCGCCTGAAGGGCCCCCGATCTGAACGGCCTTAAAATGCCTCCCTCCGGGAATACCGCCACCGATATCATAAACGATCTCCCGTATTGTTGTCCCCATGGGGACTTCCACAAGCCCAGTATTATTGACACTACCCACCAGGGAAAATATTTTTGTTCCTTTACTGTTTTCGGTCCCTATGGAGGAGTACCATTCAGCACCTTTATTTATGACCAGCGGTACGTTTGCCAGTGTCTCCACATTATTGAGGTTGCTAGGTTTTCCCCAGATGCCGCTGACAGCAGTACGTATATACTTCGGTCTCGGCTGACCAACCCGACCTTCTATGGCCGACATCAGGGCACTGGACTCACCCGTTACAAACGCCCCGGCCCCACGGTGCACCTCTACATCGAAGTTAAATGTCGAACCCAGGATGTTCTCTCCCAAAAAACCGTATTCCCGCGCCTGGTTGATGGCATGCAGGGTGTTTTCCGTAGCAAGGGGATACTCCTGCCTGATGTAGATAAACCCTTCCCGCGCACCGATGGCGTAGCCGCTGATGATAAGTCCTTCCAGCACACTATGGGGGTTGCCCTCCATAAGGGCTCTATCCATGTAAGCTCCGGGATCGCCTTCGTCGCAATTTACCACCACGTATTTAGGATTATTTGGAGCATTACGGGTGGTTTCCCACTTACTTCCTGCCGGAAAGCCACCTCCTCCTCGACCGCGGATATTCGCTTTTTTAACCTCTGTAATAACTTCTTCCGGAGTCATGGTCTGCAAAGCCTTAACCAGGGCTTCATAACCACCTCTAGCAATATAGTCCTCAATATTTTTAGGATCGATAAAGCGATTATTACCAAAGACAATTTGTGATTGATGCTTGTAAAAAGGTATCTCCCCTTCTTTGATAAATTGTTCTCCTGTAAGAGGATCTTTGTAGAGCAACCTTTCTATGATTTCTTTTTTGATAATGCTACGGGAGACAATTTCCTTTACATCCTCAGCCCTGACACGCATGTAGCAGATCTCTTCCGGTAAAATTACAACGATAACTTCGTTCTCACAAAAGCCATGACAGCCGCTACTTATAAGTTCAACCCCGTCAGCAATGTTCTGCCTATCCAGCTCTTCTCTAAACAATTCAAATATTCTTTTGCTGCCTTTTGCCAGGCAACAGGTTCCTCCGCTGACAATAATCCTGGTTTTCGCTGCTTCCTTAAGGGCCACAACCTTTTTTCTAAATTGAAGCAGTTCCTGCGGGGATCTGATCTTTTTAGCCATTGCTATACTCCTCCTATTGACACTCCTTAAACAATTTTTCCAATTCAGAGGTGGTGGGGTTACTGTAATATTCGTCGTTAATGACGACAACCGGTCCAAGAGCACAACAACCAAGGCAGCCTACCGTCTCCAGCGTAAAGCGCAGGTCACTCGAAGTTTCCCCGGGGTTTATTCCCAGAAGTTGAGTAACCCTTCTGAGCATCACCGGGGCTTTACGGACATGGCAGGCTGTTCCCGTACAGACCTTCACCAGGTTGCGCCCCCTGGGAATAAGGCTGAATACTTTGTAAAAGGTAGCGATATCATATACCCTGTTTAAAGGCATGTTTAATTTTTCGCTCAGCCAGAGCAGTATTTCCCTGGGAAGCCAGTTAAACTCTTCCTGGATTTCCAACATAATTTGAATTAAAGCGCTGCTTTTTCCCTGGTGCTTGGCACAAATTTCTTTTACCTTAATAAACAGCGTTGCTTCTTCCTTCGGCATTGCAAGCCCCTGACTCATCTCACAATTCTCTCCCTGTCATTTTATTTAATGTGTTAAAGCTCCACCGGCATCTGGTCCAGCTGCGCCAGGGTAAAAACCGGGCCGTCCAAACAGACATAGGTGCTGCCAAGGTTGCAGCGGCCGCATTTACCGATTCCGCATTTCATTCTTTTCTCCAGGGTTGTAACCACAGCCTTGTGCTCAAACTTCAATTTGTCCAGGCTTTGTATGGTAAACTTGATCATGAGGGGAGGGCCGCAGACCACCACTATTTTCCCTTCGGGTTCGGGGTTCAGTTCTTCCAGGTACGAGGGGACAAAACCTACAGGGCCGCTCCAGTTTTCGTCTCCCTGGTCTACGGTTACGTTGACCTCGAGTCCCTGGGAGGGCCAGTTTTGGAACAGGTCCTCTTTAAAGCAGAGATCAGCTGGCGTCCGGGCCCCGTAGATAACCTGCATCCGGCCGTAATCCCCGCTGCGGTCGAGACAGAAGTTGATCAAGGAGCGAACAGGAGCCAGCCCGATCCCCCCGGCAATAAAGAGCAGATCCTTCCCCTTTAACATCTCCAGGGGAAAACCGTTGCCATAGGGCCCCCGGATTCCGATCGTCTGCCCCTCATCGGCTTCGTGAAGGGCATCAGTTAAAAGGCCGGTTTTTTTAATGCTGAATTCCAGGTGTCTTTCTCCCTGGGAGGTGACCGAGAACATGGCTTCTCCGATATTAAAAAGGGAAAGCATCGCCAGCTGGCCGGGCATGGGAACAAAAGGTTTTCCTTTGGCTGTTGTCACGTGAAAGGTTTTTACATCAGGCGTTTCGCGCAAAACTTTAATGATCTTGCCTTTCTCCGGAACCAGGGGATTTACCAGTTGAATCTTTTCTGCGCTAGCGGGCATTTATTTCGGCCTCCTTTACCTTCTTAACCACATATGAAATGTCGATGTTTGCGGGGCACTTGGCCAGGCAGCGGCCGCATCCGGTGCACAAAAACTCACCATACCGCTCCATAAAATAGGCCAGCTTGTGCAGGAAGCGGTTGCGGAAACGTTCCCGCTTGGTAGGCCTGGGATCATGTCCCCCGGCCATTAAAGTATAGTCCGAGAACATGCAGGAGTCCCAGCAGCGGTATTTATAACCCTGATCCCCGGCATTTTTGCCTTGAATATCAAAGCAGTGGCAGGTAGGGCAGATATAGGTGCAAACCCCACAGGCCAGGCACCTTCTGGATATATCGGCCCAAATGGGGTGCTCGAACATTTTCCGGAGTTTCTCCGCAAGGCCCTCTGTTTTAAAATGCAGGGTGCAGCTGGTAAAAGGCCTGGGTTTCTTGCCGAAATCGCTGAAAAAGTCCCGGTATTTTTTCAGGATTTCTTCTCCTTTACCCGTTTTGGCCTCCATTCCCAACTCCCTGCCGGTCTCGTACAGCATCACACTCTTAACTGCGGGCTCCCGCTCCAGTTCATAAAGGACAAGGTCCGCTCCTTCTCCCCCCTGGGGGTCCACTCCCAGCGAGGTGCAAAAGCAGGTAAGCTGGGGTTGGTGACAATTAAAGACAATCAGGACTGTATTCTTTCTCCTGGCCTGATAAAAAGGATCGACATAGTCACCGGACAGAAAAGTCTTGTCTAACAGGTTAATGCTTTGCAGGTCACAATTGCGCAGTCCGAAGATTATCTGCGGCTCCGCTCCGGGGTTCTCCTCATGTATTTCACCGTCTTGCCCCTGAAGCTCATATTTATATAAAACTTCAGTTTGGGGAAAGAGAGCGTTTTTGGGGGGCAGTAGGCTGTTTTGCTCCCATTGTATTTCCGCACCGGGCTGCCAGGGGCGGAAATAAACGTCCCCTCCGTTTTTTACCGGGGCCAGAACAGCTGTCTCCCTGGCGAGAGCATCAAGAAATTGAGGAATCAGTATACTATTGATTGCTTTCATTTTTTCCACTCCTTAAGCAGCTAACGAAATCCATCAGGGTCTTCAGCACGGTACCAGTCGAGAGGAGGTTTATCCTCCAGGTCCACACCTGCTTCATAACTGCCGAACAGGCTGTTGATATCCCTGATGATCTTCCTGTTTACGGCCATGATGGGAACTCCCACCGGGCAGGCCCGTTCGCATTCACCGCATTCGATGCACCTGCCGGCCACGTGTATGGCCCTTGTCAGGTTGAAATTCACGTTTTCTGCCACATCCACGGCTTTACCGTTCCAGTTTACCCGGTGCTGATCCAGGTAACAGCTCCGGCAATTGCAGGCGGGGCAGATATTCCGGCAGGCATAGCAACGAATACACCTGGCAAATTCTTTGCTCCAATAGGCATATTTCTCATCAAGGCCCAGCTTTTCAATTTCCTCCACTCTCTTAAAGCGCTGTTTGGGGCTGGCATCTACCTTTTCACCGATGAGAACATCATAAACAATTGGATTGGGATAAAGACAGCCGGTACATTTCTCTGCCAAGGGCAGCGTGGTTATCTCCTCCATGCCTGCAGCCGCCCGGGAGGCGTCTTTCATTCCCCTGCAGGGAACGCCGATAATTACTAATTTTTCCCTGCTTACCTGGTTATCCTGGATCAGGCGTATAATTCCCCTGGAGTCGCACCCTTTGACCACCAGGCCGATCTTTCCTTCCAGGTGAGAGAAATTGATAAGATATTTAGAGAGATTGGCAATACAAAAGTCATCCCAGACGAGCTGCCCGGCCTGTTCCGCTTTATCTATAAAAGCCGGGGGTGAATGAAAAGGAAACTGCCCCTTTTCAAAACCGATAAAACACCGGACTTCACCTTTTTCCAAAAGAGTCTGTGCCTGCGTCTTGATATTTTCACCTATATCTATATTCATAGCTGATCCCTGAACTTTCTGTTCGGCCCTAAAGCCTTGATTTCTCCTGCTAAACTGTTAATTGTTGCCGCAAATTTATGCCCTTCGGAACCTGAAATCCACTGGGTCATGAAGCGCTGCGGTTCTATTCCTATATACTCCAACAGCCGGTGCATTAACGCAAAACGGCGCCGGGTAAAATAATTGCCACTAACATAGTGGCAGGTTCCGGGGTGTCACCCTGCCACCAGGATGCCGTCTGCTCCCTTTTGAAAAGCCTTCAGGATGAATTGGGGGTTAGCCCGCCCCGAACAGGGGACCCTGATGATGCGGACCGCCGCAGGGTACTGGATCCGGCTTAGACCGGCCAGGTCGGCGGCTGTATACGCGCACCAGTGGCAGCAGAAAGCGATGATCTTCGGCTCCCAGTTCCCGGGCTGGGCAGGGGCTGGTTTAGGGGCCGTTGTTTTTTCTAGAGACATGCCGCTTTCACCTCCGCCAGGATTTGTTCGTTGGTAAAGCCTTTGAGATTGATGGCCCCGGAGCGGCAGGCTGCTGTGCAGGTGCCGCAGCCCTGGCAAAGGGCCTCGTTTACGGCAGCGACCTGCCGCTGAAGGGTTTGCCCGTAAAACCGTTCCGTAACGGTTTTTATTTCAATGGCCTTAAAGGGGCAAACCAGGACACAGGTGCTGCAACCGGAACAAATGCTCTCGTTTACACTGCTGGTTAAGGGATCTAACTCCCGCTCATCAACGGAGAATAAGGCACAGACTTTTACTGCTGACCCGCTGGCCTGGGAAACCGTATCGGGAATATCTTTGACTCCCTGGCAGGTTCCTGCCAGGTAAACGCCTGCAGTATGGCATTCCACCGGTCTCAGCTTGGGATGGGCTTCCTCGAAAAACCCGTCTTTATCTGTGCCAATTCCGATCATGCGGGCTACTGCATCCGAGCCGTAGCTGGGAGTCATGGCCGTCGCCAGGACAACCAGATCGGCTTCCACCTCTACTTGCCTGCCGAGCAGTGTATCTTCTCCCCGCACAATCAAGCTGCTATTTTTGGGGATGATATTGGAGACGCGCCCCCGTATATAAAGGGCACCCTCTTCCAGGGAATGCCGGTAAAATTCCTCGTAACCTTTGCCGGGGGTACGGACATCTATGTAAAAGACATAAACCTCGGAACCTTCAATTTTCTCCAGGACCTGGTGGGCGTGTTTGGCCGTATACATGCAGCAGACCTTTGAACAGTAGCTTTTCCCCTTGGCGTCGTCCCGGGAGCCTACACATTTGATAAAAACAACCCTTTGGGGCTCTTTCCCGTCGGAAGGCCTGAGGATTTTCCCTTCGGTAGGCCCCGAGGAATTGGACATCCGTTCAAACTGCAGCCCGGAGATTACATCCGGGTATTTCCCATAACCGTATTCTCCGTAGGCTTTCTCCCAGGCAAAAAGGTCGAAGCCGGTGGCTACAACGATGGACCCGAATTCTTCCTCTAAAATCAGGTCCTGCTGTTCGTAATCGATGGCACCGGCCTGGCAGACTTCTTTACAGACGCCGCATTTGCCGTCCATCTGGAACTGCCGGCAGTTTTCACGGTCTATGACCGGTTTATTGGGAACGGCCTGGGGAAACCTGATATAGATCGCCTTGCGCAGGTTCAGACCCTGGTTGTATTCGTTCAAAATCGTATTGGGACATTTTTCCCAGCAGATGCCGCATCCGGTGCAAAGATCGTGATTTACCGACTTAGCCTTTTGGCGGATTTTCACGCGGAAGTTGCCGACGTAACCGCCGACCTCCTCCACCTCGCTGTAAGTCATCAGGGTAATATTGGGGTGCTGCGACGCAGCAACCATCTTGGGCGTGCTTATTCACGCCGAACAGTCCAGCGTGGGAAAGGTTTTATCCAGCATGGCCATTTTCCCGCCGATGGTATTATCTCTCTCTACCAGGACGACCGGGTAGCCCGCGTCGGCGATATCAAGGGCGGCCTGCATTCCGGCAATGCCGCCTCCGATCACGAGCGCTTTTTTCCTGATATAGACAGATGGCCGCAAAAGGGGGACATTCTCCGCAGCTTTGGCCACCATCATGCGGATTAAGGCGATGGCCTTGGCCGTGGCCAGATCCTTAAATTTGCTGTGGACCCAGGAGCATTGTTCCCGGATGTTGGCGATCTCCAGTAAATAAGGATTGAGTCCGGCCCGCTGTAAAGTTTTTTGAAAGGTAGGTTCGTGGAGCCGGGGTGAACAGGAGGCGACGACGACTCTGTTCAGGTTGTGCTCATTAACGGCTTTAACAATCTCCTCCTGCCCCGGATCGGAACACATATACTTGTAGTGGGTAACGTAGGCTACGTTGGGGATCTTTTTGGCAGCTTCAGCTACAGAATTCACATCTACCACCGCAGAGATGTTAGAGCCACAGTGACAAATAAAGACTCCTACCCTTTTCATAATCCATCCCTCCGTTTTACAGCTTACAGTTTCTTTAAAGATAATTTTTAGCCTTGAAAAGTGGTAAGGGATCTACAAAATGCTTTTTAAATCCCAGTACTTTCGGCGAGATCCCCAAAGCAAAACCTACCAGCTCGGTAAAGTAGAAAACGGGAATTTTGAAGCTCTTTTTCCTTCGCTTACTTAAATCTCCCTGCCTCATATCAAGGTTCAGCAGGCACAGGGGGCAGGCACAGGCGATACAATCGGCCCCGCATTCTTCGGCGGCTTCCAGGATGTCGCCGATCATTTTAAAACCTACCGGCAAAAGGGTAGTGGAATGCCCGGCGCCGCAGCAGGACACCTTACCGCTCCACGTAAGCGGTGTCCCCCCCAGGGAGCCGATAATCCGATCCAGGGATTGGGGATCTTCCTGGTCGTCCATGGCCAGCTCCGGCGGCCGGACCAGCAGGCACCCGTAATAGCAGGCCACTTTCAGGCCGGAAAGCGGCTTTAATACCTTTGCTTCTATCTGCTGCAGGGTACTTGTTCCGGCAAATATTTCTACAATGGAGAACACATCGTTACGGGCATGATAATCCATTTCGATCACACTGCTGACTTTTGCTCTGACAAGGTCTGATTTCCTGACCGCTTCCCGGACGGCTTTCATCCTGCTGTAACAGGCAGCGCAGGGTACGGCTACATCAAGGTTTTCTGCTTCGGCCAAAGCCAGGTTTCGCGCCGGTAAAGCCTGCGCCAGCAGATGGTTGGTATTATGGGCTGCGGAAGCGCCGCAGCAGTTCCACTGGGGAATTTCCGTAAGCTCGATTCCCAGTGCCCGGGCCAGGGCCTCCGTGGACATGTTATATTCAACTCCTGTGGCATTAAGGGAGCAGCCCGGATAGTAGGCAAATTTCACCTTTGCTCACCTTCCAGTTCACGGGCCCTGGCAAAGATACGTCTGACAGACCCGCCATCTTTGATTTTATGGGGGAGTAAACTGATTTTGCCCCTGGTAAGCATGGCCGGCCCCAGCATGACATCTTTGAGAAATTCTCCCGACTTGATATTAAAGCCGATGATTAATCCGGTTTCAAAGACACGCCCGTACCTTTCCACGGAACGAAGGAATAAGTCTTCAAAAATCCTGACCTTTTTTTCCGCCACCAGGCCGCTTTCACGGGCCTCCATGCGCAATGTTTCCATCAGGCGGGGAAGGTCGACATTGTGGGGACAGCGTGCATAGCAGGCGGCACAGCCGGCACAGAGCCATATTGTGCGTGACGACAGTACCTCCTTGATCATGCCCAGCTGCAGCATGCGAATAATCTGCCTGGGCATGTAATCCATGGCAAAAGCAACAGGGCATCCGGCTGAACATTTGCCGCACTGGTAACAGTCACTGGGATTGACCCCGCTGTCCCTGATAATCCGACTGACAAAATTCCTGCTTTCCCGGTGAATAGAGCTTAAGCTTATGAAATTACAATCGTCTTTCTGAACCGCTCTGCCCACAGCTTTTTTTATTCCTTTCTTTATGATGTTCCACGGTTAAAAACGTTGCGAATAAGCATATCGACAATACTTTCCGTAGACACTTCCTTTTTATGCTCCACGATTTTGCTTACCTGCCTGGTCTGCAGGATCATTAAATTTTCCCCCGGCGGTAAATCCTTGTCTATGGCCCATTCCACATCCTGGGCCGTACCGAAATATTTTTCCGGCTCTAAAGCGCAGCGAACTATCCTTTCCAGCTCTTCCCCGGTAAGGCATGGGCTGCTTTGCAGTTCCGGAGGAACCTCTGCCTCGCAGGTTCCCTGGCTGCTGTAAATAACCTACCTAGTGTGAACAGGAAAACCCACCCATGATTGCCACCATTAGCCTGGAAGAAGACATGCAGTTAATGCTCAAGGCCAACGACCCCATTTCACTGCAACCATTGCCGGCGGCGGTCCTCCACAATAGGTTTTAAATTGCAGTGAGTCGGTTGAATGGCTGCTTTCCGAATCTCATCGGGAATCAGGAACAAGACGTCATCCACTTCTGCTATGGAGCCCGCTTCTTTTAGCCGCCTGCCCCAGGCCATTACAGCATGGCGCACCAGGCTTGGATATAAAACTCTCAACGTGTTCTAAAAGCTCTATATTCGATACGTTGTGAACATCGCATTTTTTTAGCTCTTCATAGCGGGCGAGCAACTCGTTAAGGAAACCTTTCCAGAGTTGATCATAATTTTTAATAAAGGTAACCAGTTGTCTTTTAAAATTAGCCTCTCTGGCCTTGATTTCTTCCGGATCGTCGACGATTAGCAAGGCAATATAGCTGCCGCCGTTCTTTAAGTGCCAGTCCCAGCCTTTGCAGGTAGGTAGGGACAGCTTTTCCGCCCCTCACTGCATACCGTGGCGGCGAAAATTATTCCAGGACCAGGCACACATGGGAGTTAATGGAGGGACTGAATGGGTCCCATCCAGAAACCAGGCTTTATGATGCTGTAAATCAAGCTCTTCATTAAACTCAAAAGGTGTGATGTCGTATCTCATCAATCCTCATCATCCCTGTTAATTAGTTGTCTTCCCTGTTTGTGGCCCGAGTCGGTTTGATTATTTCCCTCGTTAGTTCATATGCCTTCCCCCCTCCACCAGGATGGTCTGCCCGGTAATAAAATCGCTGAGTGGGGAAGCCAAAAAAGCCACTGCGCCGCATATATCCCGGGGAACCCCTACGCGCGGCAAGCTGTTGGCCGAGGGATCATACTTGCTGATATCGCTTACCAGTATCCGGCTTGCCTCGGTATCGGTAAAACCGGGTGCTACCGCATTTACGGTTATGTTGTATTTCCCCAGTTCCCGGGCCAGGGCCCTTGTTAAGCCGATAACCCCCCCTTTGGAAGCCACATAATGCACAAAATGATGAGAGCCAGTAAAAAAGACCTGGGAGGTTAAGTTTACTATTTTCCCCCTTCCCACTTCCTGCATATGGGGAAAGAAGGCTTTGGTTGCCAACCAGGGCCCTTTGATATTAACATTCATCATTAAATCCCATTCATCTTCACCGATATCCATAAAAGATTTCCTGACAACGCCATAATAGATAGCGGCATTGTTGACCAATATCTCTACCGGCCCCATGGTGCGGCGCACTTCCTCCGCCATGGCCTGAACCTGCCTGCTGTCGCTGATATCCACCGCTACGGCTTTTGCCTCTATGCCCTGTTCCTGTAAATACCGGGCGGTATCCGTTAAGTTCTGTTGATTCCTGGCGGCAATCACAATCCTGGCTCCCAGTCCCCCCAGGAAAGAAGCAAATTCCCTCCCCAGGCCTTTCCCGCCTCCGGTAATTAATGCCAGCCTGCCATCTAAATTTAATCCGTCCAAATTCATGTTCCTCCCCTTATCGTTAGTAGGAACGGCCGCTTGTTTCCCAGAATTTTTCCAGCCCGAAATCTGCAGCAATAACTTTATACAGTTCTAGCTGCTGCCCCGCCCTATTCCCCCGGCAGAATGCAGATCGCCTGTTACCTGCAGAAAGCAGGTTTGAAAAACCTACTCTCCTCCTATTTCCATCCTCGCTCAAGTAACAATATTTTCTGGCCAGTTTTGGCCAGGTACCCGCCCAGAGCTAATCCGTTAGGCCCGGCCCCAATAATAATGCCGTCATAGTTAATCATTACCTACAAACGCCTCCCCTCAAAATATAATTACCGTTAATAACCAACTGGTTACCTAATTATATAACTCAGGTCTAAGATTCTAAAATATTCACAATAGCTTAAAAGCTTTTTCCTTATTGTCTACATTGGTCATAAATTACTCCGGGGTTAAACCAACCTGTTCTAGGAGCCAGGGGAAACCTTTTTCCAGGCAATCCTTTATTTCCTGGAAACTGTCCTCCACGTAGTCCTCTCCATAGTAAACCAGGTGGGGATCGGACGGGTTAAACTCCGGCCTGTAATAACTTTCTTCCAGCAGTAAAGGCCCGGTCTCACCAGCCAGTTCCCGCAAGGTCAGTACCCTGCCGGCCAGGACGGGAAAGCTTTTCAGAGATGCTTCCTTTTGCGGGTTTTCCATGGCTATGACTACCGAGGCTTCATCTGCCAAAGATAAAGACAGGGGTTGAGAACGGTAATGCTCTGTATCCCAGCCCTGTTTACGCATGATAGAAATGGTACTCGGGTAAGGGGGAACCCCATAAAAATTTTCCCACTCCAGGCTGCGCCCGTAGACAGCCAGGTATCCCTGTAAAAACCGCCAGTACTCTTCGGTCATAATCCCGGCGGATTTTATCTCCACCTTACCGGCGGATGTAGTCCCTGCCAGCAGATGGCGCAGGTAAAATTCCGCCATCAGGCTGCGGCAGCGGTTAGCAGTACAGACAAAGACAACACATTTTTCCGGCAACAGAACGATCCCTCCAATCTGGTGTAATATTACTGTTCCAAAGGATTAAAGGCAGCAGTCGGACTGTATTTAAGCAAGCTTGGAGCGCTGGAGTTTAAGGTGTTTGCATAGTTTTTCTATAACCGTTTGAGCGAATACAGGATGATTTAGAGGATAGCTCAGCAGGGTCAGGCCCACCTGCTTGCCCAGGCTGCGTTGGAGCTCTTCAATAAACTGCTCATCTGCTTCCCGGTCGTAAAGGGGCCCTCCCTCTTCACTCAAGGAAGACCACCCTTTCAAGGGAATTACTATTTCTACAGGTCCCGTGGCTCGGTTAAGTTTCTCCGCGAACAGGCGGGCAACCTGGCGCAGCTCTTCACCGGTAGTACGGGCCTGTACGCGGTAGGCATCGGGTATATATAATTTGCGGCTGGCCAGTTCCCGTTTAACCCACAGGAGATCATTTTTTTCCCTTCTCTCCA
>JAGVAS010000111.1 GCA_020060185.1 Desulfovibrio sp.
CATCCTGGAACAAGGTGTAGAGCGGATCAGAGCCCGCGAACAAAGCTTGACAGAATTTGCTCTGGAACGGCTAAAAGAGATTCCGGGGCTGACTTTATATGGGCCTCAAAATGCCAAAGACAGAGTAGCGGTTTTCAGCTTTAACCTGTACGATATTGCTCCTGAAGAAGTTGCTTATGTCCTTGATGAAGTCTATGAGATCATGGTGCGCTGCGGGCTTCACTGTGCCCCCCAGGCTCACCGGTGCATAGGAACCGTAGAACATGGGACTGTACGTGTCAGCCCGGGGTTCTTCAATACTGAAGAGGATATGGAAACTCTTGTTAAAGCATTGTGCGAAATTGCCTCCAAATGAGCAAATAAAAAAGGGGGATTGTCTTGGGTAAGATCTTCTTCGTTTTAGATGAAAAAGATCTGGTCACCCTCGAAAGCATCTGCCTGGACAAAGATCCTGAAGAGGCGCTGTCTTTTGTCCTGAAACGGGTAGTCCCCCAGGTAAGAAAGCAGCTGCCCTGCCTTGCCGGGCAGCTAATGCGTGCGGACAGGAGGTAAAGCATGCTGCTTAAAAACGTAGAGATTACCTATATTTCCCCCTGTCTTGCCGATCCCGGTAAAATTCGTCTTAAAGCAGCACTTTCGGATGATATCTCGGAGGTGATGCCTTATATAAATGCAACGGTTAAAAATGCCATCTACAACCATGATGCACCCAATATCACTTTATCGAAGGAATTTCGCCTGATCACCCTTTATCCCCGGGAGATGACGATGATCAAGGCGCTGAACACTACCGATGCCTGGCAGGTTATCGACTGGCTGCAGGAATTGATCAATGATACTTACAACCGGCGGGAGGAGATTGAACCGGCTTACCAGCGCAAGAGGCGTCCTCATCCCCTGCAGCTCTACTCCTGGCTGCCGCGCGTAAACTGTAAAAAATGCGGCGAGCAGAGCTGCTTGGCTTTTGCTGTCCTTCTTTTCAGCGGTCAGCAGGAACTAAAGCGGTGTAAGCTTCTTTTTAGCGAGAAGTATCGTGAACAGCTCCAGGTTTTGCTGGAGTTGACTCAGGCTTTGGGTTATTAATGATTTCATACAGGAGGGAAAAATATGGAAGAGAAAAAACTTAAAATGGCGGCAGCTGTTGAGGAGTGCACCTGTACACCTGCGGAGATCCTCATTTATCCCTGTTCCGGGGGTTCAAATGTGGGCCAGCTGGCCAATGCCGCAGGAGTAAAGCTTACCGTTGATGGCAGGGGTAGAATCTTTTGCCTGGCCGGTGTTGGCGGGCATGTCCCCAGCATGCTGGAGTCGGCCAAAGTCGCTAAAAGAGTGGTGGCCATTGATGGCTGTAAAGTGGCCTGCAGCAAAAGTACCCTGGAACACGCCGGGTTTGAAGTCACGGATTATGTTGTAGTTACCGAGCTGGGAATCAAAAAAAGCCATGATTTTGCACTGGATGAGGGCGATATAGAAAAAGTGTGTGCGGCAGTTGCCGAGAAATTGAAAAATGTAACTGCCGGATAGCATGTAAATTTTCAAAGCCTAAAGTAATGTAATAGGCTGAAATACGGCCTTTAAATCAGGTAGCGTATCTGACACTTCATAAAGAGGGAAAAACATGTTTACAATGCTGTTGTACATCGGCAGTGCCGTTTTTCTGATTTTTTCGTACTTCAAAGATAGAAAAAAAACAAAGCTGGCATTAAAAAAGGCGCTAACAGCTTTTTTAAACATTTTACCTGATTTCGCAGCGGTGCTGGCCCTGGTTGCCGTCTTGCTGACCTTTGTTTCTCCAGAAGTAATTACACGGGTGTTGGGTGAACAGGCAGGTGCTGCAGGGTTGTTTTTAGCTTCTGTCGTGGGCTCCATCACCCTTATTCCCGGGTTTGTGGCTTTTCCCCTGGCGGCAACGCTTCTGCAGCGGGGGGCAGGCCTGGCGACTATTGCCGTCTTTATTTCGACCCTGATGATGGTCGGCGTAGTGACCTTTCCCCTGGAAAAAAAATTCTTCGGCTTTAAAGAGGCATTATGGCGAAACTCTCTCAGCTATGTATGGGCATTTTTTGTGGCCCTGGCTATCTCGGTGGTGATGGCCTAGTGATACAAACAGTCAAGCTTTACAAGTATTTCCTGATTATTATGATCTTTGACCTGATTATGCTGATAGTAAACCCACTTACCGGCAAACAGCTTTTCCATTTTACTTATTTTAATTTTGCAGAGATGTTAAAGGTACTTCCTCCCATTTTTATTTTATTGGGCCTGCTGGATGTCTGGGTGCCCCGTGAAAAAATCATCAGGTATTTGGGAGAGAAATCCGGGGCAGGAGGCATAGCTCTCAGCATTTTCTTGGGTGCGGCAGCCGCGGGTCCTCTGTACGCAGCTTTCCCGGTAGCTTCCGTTATGGCGCAAAAAGGTGCCCGTTACGGCAACATTTTAGTATTTCTCGGGGCCTGGTCTACTTTGAAGATCCCCATGTTCCTCTTTGAAATGTCGTCCCTGGGGGTAAGATTTGCTCTAACCCGCTGGCTTATCAATATTCCGGGAATTATTCTGATGGCCTTCATCATTGAGCGGATTCTCGATGAAAAAGATAAAGCCCCTATTTACCATTCGGCTGCCAAAAGTTAGTTTTTTAGGCCGTTACTCAGCCCTTAAAACCTGCATTGCATTCAGGATGGCGATAACCGCTACGCCCGCGTCGGCAAAAACTGCCTCCCACAAGGTAGCTGCTCCGCCGGCACCCAGAGCCAGAACTATCCCTTTAACCACCAGAGCCAGGATGATGTTCTGCCACACAATGCTTCTTGTTCTTCCGGCAATTCTAATAGCCGAGACCAGTTTGGATGGTTCGTCTGTCATGATCACTACATCGGCGGCTTCAATGGCAGCATCGGACCCCAATCCACCCATGGCTACCCCCACGTCGGCCCTGGCCAGCACGGGTACGTCATTTATACCATCACCTACAAAGATCAGACTGCCTTTACCTTTGGTTGTGTAAATCTCTTCAATCCTGGCTACCTTTTCATGGGGGAGGAGTTCAGCGTGGTACTCATCCAGCTTTAGTTTCCCTGCTGCCAGGTAATTACTGCCTTTAACAAGTATGCCGCTTCTGGAAGCGCCCCCGATACCGCCGAAGAATCCCAGGGGGATGGAGACTACCAGAGCACAGGGACAGGAAATAACCAGGAAGATAAGCGCACGGTACAACCAATCGGAGAAAGCCGCGCCCGGAACAACGAGGGGAGGAATGAAAGCCAGGGCAGCAGCGACTGTAACAACAACCGGGGTATAATAGCGGGCAAACTTGGTGATAAAGTTTTCCGTTGTAGCTTTTCTGCCGGCGGCATTTTGAACGAGATCGAGAATCTTGGCCACCGTGGATTCGCCAAACTCTTTAGTGACCTCTACAAACAAGACCCCGCTGGTATTGATGAAGCCGCCCAGGATACCGTCGCCGGGTTTTACATCCCTGGGGACAGATTCACCTGTAAGGGCTGAAGTATCCACAAGGGAGCGGCCTTCGATAATTTTGCCGTCCAGGGGCACCCTTTCCCCGGGCTTGATCATAATTGTATCGCCTATAGCAACTTCCCCGGGACTTACCTGGATAATTTCCTCACCCCGTTTCAGGTTCGCATAATCGGGCCTGATGTCTAAAAGGGCTTGAATAGAGCGGCGGGAACGGTTTACAGCCATATTCTCAAACAGTGTGCCGATCTGGTAAAAAAGCATAACGGCTACGGCCTCCGGGTATTCCTGAATGGTAAAGGCCCCAATGGTTGCGACGGTCATCAAGAAGTTTTCGTCAAAGACCTGACCGCGGATAATATTGTGGAGGGCTTTGAAAACAACTTCACCGCCAAATAGGAGATAGCTTGTTCCATATAAACCAAGTTCCAGTGCCGGGGAAAGGGTAAGCAATAATGCAGCCAAGTAAACCGTAATGCCAAAACCAAGCCGAATTAGCACCAGTTTGTCAATCTGTAGCTCTTCACGCCGGGAGGTGACTTTCTTCGAGGCGGCTTTATCCTGTGCATCTTTTCTCGATACAATGACATCGGGCTCATACTTCTGGACGATTCTTTTAATCTCCTCTTCCAGCTTTTCTAAATGTTCACTACCAGCCTCAATAGCCAGGGTGCTTGTCCCGAAATTAACGAAGGCCTGATTTATTCCCGGCAGGGTTTTTATCTGCGACTCCATTTTAGCCGCACAATTGGCGCAACCTAATCCCTGCAGATTATATTCCTTTTTGCTGGGCATATGCTCCCTTCCTTTCTAAAATTGTTACATGTTATTTATGTCGAATATGGGCTAAACCCTGAGCAAAGAGATTGATAATATGGTCGTCATCCAGCGAATAAAAGACCATTTTGCCCTCCTTGCGGTGCTTAACCAGGCGCAGATTCCTCAAAACCCTCAATTGGTGAGAAATCGCCGATTGGTTCATTTCCAGGACTTCTACCAGATCACAGACACAAAGTTCCTCCTGGGACAGGGCATGGAGTATCCTGATACGAGTGGGGTCACCCAGGGCTTTGAAAATTTCCGCCAAGCCCAAGATCTCTTCGGAAGAAAGGGAATTACCTTTAACTTTTATTACGTTTTCCTTATGAATGCACTGTACTTCGCATCTATCCTGAAAAGCAGACATAATCTTACCTCCATAAATGCATATATGAATGTTTGCTCATATATTTTATTATTCATATTAAACTAAAATGGGTCGGCTGTAAAGAGTTTTTTTAATAGAGGTTGCTTTAGTTTATAAAAATTAAAAGCTGCAAAAATTGGTTGACAGCATTTTTATAAGGTGCTATTATTAATTTAGTTTGTATCGTAATATTTAAATAAGTAGATATTAAATTTAGGAGGCAGAAATCATGACGGAAACAAAAGAGTACCAGCTAAGTTTTTTCCACAAGTATTTAACCATATGGGTTGCTCTGTGTATTGTAGCGGGGATCGGCCTGGGGGCAGCCTTCCCGGCCGCAGCACAGTTTCTCAATTCCCTGCAGGTAGCCCAGGTCAACA
>JAGVAS010000079.1 GCA_020060185.1 Desulfovibrio sp.
GTTCCAGGAGAGAGTCGTTTGTAGGCACGTCTAAATCAAGGATGGCTTCCATGAGGATGTTCATGGACGAGAAGACGGTCTGCATGCGCTGGGTGTAAAGAAGTATGTTATAAATGAGCAGCATGAACAAATTATTATTAACTTTTAACGTATTTTTAAAATATTATAATTGACAAAGTATGCATAATTGTATACAATTTACTCGGTACTTAAAAAGCCAGTTATTTTCTTCGTGCTTTGTTCCTGGTAATTTTAAAATAAGAAAGGAAATTGCACCTGCAAGGTCGTTTGGTTCTGCATTAGTCCAACCAGGGAATCGCGTTTAAACCTATAGGGTTTGTTTTAAATTTTAGTGTTAAAAATAACCTTGCAGTTTTTCTGGGCCCTTTGCTGTAAAAATTCCGGCTACTAGCCTGTAAGATAATATATGCAAAAAAGTATGTAATAATGTGGACAATAAGGGATATTTACGAAATTGTACTTTATTTGTAATTAACCTTACAGGAATTTAAGGTGTTGCTCCATTTTAGATATGGACAAGCCTTGTGAAAAGGGGGTGTTTTATGAAAATTGTTAAGAACGAATCCTAAAAGTATTGATCCGCAAAAGGAAACAATGCATTAGAAAAATGTGACAAGGGGGAAACGAAAACCTTATGAAGATTGCTAAAAACATATTTTTATTAGGTATTCTTATTTTGGCCGTATTGGTGTTTGGTTGCGCTCCTAAGGACGCAGCCCCCGAAAAAACAGATACAGAAGGGAAACAGGAAGTCGTTGTTAAAGTTGGAATCGTGGGCCCTCTTTCGGGGGGATCTTCAGTATACGGTATTCCACATGAGCGCGGTATTAAACTTGCTGCCGAGGAAATTAACGCTGCAGGTGGTATTCCGGGTGTAGGTAAGATTGAAATATTCTCAGAGGATGATGAGGGGAAACCGGATGTTTCTGTTTCGGCTGTGCAAAAGCTGGTACACCGCGATAAAGTACATGCTGTTTTGGGTGCAATTAACAGTTCTGCTACCAATGCCAACATGAAGGTAACCTGGGAAGCAGGAATACCTCAAATTACATCAATTTCTTCTGCGCCGACCATTACTGCACAGGGTAATCCCTGGATTTTTAGAACACAAATTACATCCGCTAGAACGGCACGTGGTTTGGCTGAGGTGGGTGTAAATGAACTAGGTATTACTAAATGGGGTATTCTTCACGATGCAGACGACTATGGAAAAGACGCGGCAGACGTTTTTGAAAGCAGGTTAAAAGAACTGGGTGTGCAAAACATACCGCGAGAGACATTTATACGCGGGGACAAAGATTTTACAGGGCAACTGTTAAACCTCAGCAGTGCAGGTGTTGAAGGACTAGCCGGTTTTGGTATGACAGAAGAAATCGCTCGAGCCATCAGGCAAGCCAAGGAAGAACTCGATTTGCACTTCCAATGGATCGGTACCGATGCCATAGGAAGCGATGATTTTATACGTTTAGCAGGTGAATCCGGAGAAGGTACGATCGTATCCGTATTGTTTGTTCCCACAAATCCAGATGCTAAAGTGCAGGAATTTGTTAAGAAGATTAAGGATAAGTACGGAGAAACCCCAGATACGTTTTACGCCCAGGGTTATGATGCAATGATGTTATTAGCTGATGCTGTTAAAAGGGCTGGTTCCACCGATCCTGCAGCTATTGCTGATGCTTTAAGAAAAACATCCGATTTTGTGGGGTTAACCGGTAAAACTCAATTTGATGAAAAAGGTGACGACTTAAAACCGTTCTTAACTACGGTATGGAAAAATGGCATCTTGGTTCCCTATAAATAAATAAACAGCTACCAGCAGAGAATACTTATCTAATTCGATTCGGCAAATTAGACGTGGCGGCACCAGGTTCCGGAAACCTGGTGCCTGCCATCTGCTTTTAAGCTTGTCTTTTAAACTGTAAAGTGGGGAAACCCCATTAGATTCATAAACCAGTTACATTTCAATGAAAGGGACAAGGTGTATGCATAATGTTTTTCAACTTTTAATAGGTGGCATAAGCATGGGAGCTATTTATGCTTTACTGGCTCTGGGTCTGGTTATGATTATTAGGGCTGTTAACATGCCAAATATTGCACAGTGCGAGATGGCAATGATTGGCGCTTTTATTTCCTACAACCTTTATGCTGTTCTGGCAATCCCCTTTTACCTTACCTTTATTATTACTATATTAATCACAGGTCTGGTAGGAGTTTTAATCGAAAGATTTGCCTACAGGCCGGCAATGAAGGGAAAAGCACCGATTGCCAATGCTATTATTGCATCTGTTGCTGTACACATCCTGTTAACCAACTTAGCACGAATTATTGGCAGCCCCCGGCCATTACGTTTTCCTTCACCGCTGGGAGAACGGTTGATTTCCCTGGGAATGGCCAAGATACCCATGCAAAGCATTCTTATCATCGGAGCAGGTTTATTTATTATGGCTCTACTGCAGTTTTTCTTTAAGACAAGGATAGGCCTTGCTTTGCGAGCAGTTATGAGCGACAGGGAAGTAGCACAGCTGATGGGAATTAAAGTATCATGGGCTATTTCCTGGACCTTTGCAATTAGTGCAGCACTGGGGGCAGCAGGGGGTATTTTAGTTGCCCCGGTTGTTTTTGTTGTTTTTAATATGGGGTCCATGTTACTGGGAAAGGCTTTGGCGGCTGCTGCAGTGGGTGGGTTTTATAGTATTCCCGGTGCTGTGGTAGGGGGCTTTACTGTAGGTATTTTAAGGACAGTTTTTTCCAATATTAGTTCTGCCTATGCAGATTCTTTTGTTTATGCAATTTTAATTGCCATTTTGTTATTAATGCCGGAGAGTTATATCTCCAAATTAATCGGGACACGCCGGGGTTAACCTTAAAGGACGGTTCTTGCTTAAAAATATGAAAAGTAGGGCAATAGAAAACCTGGTTATCGTTACTGCTTGAGGAATGGATTAGAGAGGAGTGGACAAATGTCCGTCAAGCTGTTCAAAGGATGGCAATGGGCACTTTTGATTGTAGTGCTTTTTATAATACCGGTTGTTGTTAAAGATACCTATATTTTGCACATCGTAAATATGATCGGTATTTATTCTATTCTGGCGATGAGTTTAAATCTGGTAGCTGGCTATTGTGGTCAAATTTCCCTGGGACATGCAGCATTTTATGGCCTGGGTGCTTATACTTCGGCCAAACTGGCTGTCAGCTTCGGCTTTCCCTTCTGGCTGACAATACCTTCAGGGGGCCTTTTTGCCTGCCTGGTTGGTTTAGCTGTTGGGCCTATATTACGGCTCAGGGGGTATTTTTTGGTTGTAGGAACTCTGGCCCTGGGGGAAATTGTAAAAAACGTTCTTTTTAACTGGGTAAATTTAACAAACGGCCCTGCCGGAATAAATGTTCCGGCAGCTAAATTAGGAAGTATAATGCTAAGAAGCGGGCATTCCTTTTATTACGTAATCGCTTTAGCAGTTGTTTTACAGTACATTATAATAACCAATGTTGTTGACTCCCGTGTGGGGCGTGCCATGCGGGCTATCCGGAGCAACGAGATGGCCGCGAGTGTTACCGGAATATCCATAGCTCGTTATAAAATCATGGCTTTTGCCCTATCTGCAGGATTTGCTGGAATAGCGGGAGGCCTTCTTGGTTATTTAAACCGCTACATTAGTCCCCACCTTTTTGAATTTCCAACCTCTGTATTAATAATCACCATGATTGTTGTCGGGGGGCTGGGAAATACAAAAGGTGCCATAGCTGGTGCAGCGATGCTGTTAATCCTCAGCGAAGCTTTAAGGGGTTTCGGAGATTACCGATTGATAATATACAGTATCATGATTCTCCTGTATTTAAGTTTTTCTCCACAGGGGCTTGTTGGTATCACCAAAAATTTATGGTCCTTCTTACAGCATAAATTTAAATTTGAAAAATTTGCCTCCACAAAATTCCATCTTAATAAATAATCTAATCCGGAGAGGATGGTGATCGGGATTAATGGGGCTTCTTAACATTAAAGATGTTTCTATAAAATTTGGAGGATTAAAAGCCCTGGACACTGTATCCCTAAAGCCTCTGGGAAAAGGTGAAATCAGAAGCTTAATCGGCCCAAATGGCGCAGGCAAAAGTACATTGATTAACGTCATTACGGGGCTTTACAGGCCCAACAGCGGCAGTATAAAACTTAACGGCCAGGAATTGCTAGGTTTACCGCCTTACCGGAGGACAGCCCACGGTATTGCCAGGACATTTCAAACCACGCAAATATTCGGAGATATGACAGTACTTGAAAATATTATGGTAGGAAAACATTCCCGGACTAAATCCGAGCTGCTGGCATCAGCCTTTAAAAGTAAATCAGCTAAAAAAGAATATTACCATATCATGGAAAAAAGTTTGGCCATACTCGATTTTCTGGGTCTTTCGGATAGTAAAAACCAGGTGGCCGGCACCCTGCCCTATGGCAGCCAGAGGATTATCGAGCTGGGAAGAGCGTTAGCCTCTGAGCCTGTCGTATTGCTGCTCGATGAGCCGTCTTGCGGAATGAACCCACAGGAGAGCTATTTGCTGATGAACTTGTTAAAAAAGATTCGCAGCACAGGAATAACTATTCTGTTAATCGAACACGACATGAGTTTGGTGATGGGAATTTCCGACTATATTTCCGTTTTAAATTTTGGCAAAATCATTGCCGAAGGAAAACCAGCAGAAATTCAAAAGAATGAACAGGTCATTGAAGCCTACTTGGGGGGAGGTTTTAAAGTTGCTAAAACTTCATGACGTCAGGGCTGGCTATGGAAGAATTGAAATACTAAAGGGAATTTCGCTTGAAATTTCTGCTGGTGAAATAATTGCCTTGCTAGGGCCAAACGGTGCGGGTAAAACGACAACTCTAAAAACAATTTGTGGGCTTTTGCAGCCAACCGGTGGAAATATAATCTTTAATGACAGGGAAATAAGTAAGCTTACTGCAGATGCAATTGTAGGCCTGGGGGTATCAATGGTTCCGGAGGGGCGTAGAATTTTCCCTAATCTCTCTGTTATGGAGAATATAAAGATAGGTGCTTTTTCCCGCTGGAAAGAAACCAGTTTTAAAAGTGAATTGGAAAACGTTTTATCCATGTTTCCTGCACTTAAAAACAGGTTAAAAGAATCGGGTGGAGCCTTAAGCGGTGGGGAGCAACAAATGCTTGCTATTGCCAGAGCTCTAATGTCCAGGCCCAAATTATTATTACTTGATGAACCTTCCATGGGGTTGGCTCCTATACTTGTAGATTCTGTTTTTCAATATATCGAGCAGCTAAATGCAAAAGGTACCACTGTTTTACTGGTAGAACAAAACGTTTCCCTGGCATTAAAGTACGTTGATAGAGGCTATGTTTTGGAAACCGGGAAGATTGTAGCCAGTGGTACAGCTGAACAGCTTTTGCAGGATAAAAAATTAGTTATTGCCTACCTGGGAGATCAGGTTTAGTTATTTTTGTCCAGGGAGCCATTTACACAAGTCTCTTGGAGGTGATTAGATGATTTTAGACAACTTTGAGTATATAGAACCAGAAACCCTGAAAGAGGTAACAGAAGTCCTTCTCAGTTACGGTCCAGAGGTTTATGTTCTGGCGGGAGGGACGGATCTTGTTGTTAAAATGCACCGTGGAACCGTAAAACCTTCCTGTATTATAGATTTAAAGCACGTCATGCCTGTCTTGCGCTATATTGAGCTTGACAGCTCACAGGAACTGATCAGGATCGGCTCACTAACGACATTTAATGATCTCGTAACATCAAAGTTAATAAGAGAGAAGGTACCTGTTCTGGCCCAGGCTGCCGGTTGCGTTGGTTCAAGGCAAATAAGATCACGCGGCACACTGGGAGGAAACCTGTGTAGTGCGCTGCCATCGGCAGATACTCCTCCAGCGCTGTTGGTCTTGGGGGCAAGAGCAGTCCTGGCGGGGAAAGATGGAGAAAGAATCTTGCCCTTAAATAGCTTTTTTAAGTCCCCCGGCCAAACTAACTTGTTTCCTGGTGAGGTTCTTAAAGAGGTTGAAATTCCGCTAACGGGAAGAGAAAACAGGGGCTGTTATTTAAAGCATACAAAACGCCGCGCTCTTGATCTGGCCCTGGTGGGCGTGGCTGCTTTTCTTGAATTTAACAACAATACGATAAGTGAATGCCGGATTGCTTTTGCTACGGCTGCACCTACCCCGGTAAGAGCCTACGAAGCAGAGGATGTTTTGCGCAATAAGCCCCTGCCTCTGGAAAAAGAGGTCATTGCTTCAGCTGTTTCTGCCGCCAGGAGTTGTGCAAGGCCCCGTACCAGCCGGCGGGCTACTGCTGAGTACCGGCTGGATATGATTGAAGTACTTACCAGGAGAGCTCTTAACAATTGCCTTTCTACTGATGACTATAATAATTGTGGAGGTGCCCGCAATGAATAAAAGCATTTCGTTGAGGGTAAATGATGTAGATTATAAAGTTAATGTAGAAAATAACTGGACACTACTCGAACTTCTACGTGACCGTCTGCACCTTACCGGGACAAAAAAAGGCTGTGAAGAAGGGGAATGCGGTGCATGTACGGTTATCATGAACGGGGAACCGGTCAACTCCTGTCTTGTTCTTGCAATTGAAGCGGACAAGGCTGAAGTTGTGACCATAGAAGGCTTGGAAAAGAACGGACAACTCCACCCCATACAAGAAGCCTTTATAAAACACGGGGCATTTCAGTGTGGCTACTGCACTCCGGGAATGATTATGTCGGTTAAAGCTTTAATGGATCATAACCCTAATCCTTCCCGTGAGGAAATAATAGTAGCTATTACCGGTAATCTCTGCCGGTGTACAGGCTATACAAAAATTATTGAAGCAGTAGAATCCCTGGTAGCCGTGAATGAAAAGGATAGTTAAGGCCTGGTTATAAAAGGAGGCGAAAATGCATGGAATATACCGCAGTACTAAATAAACGGGAAGATAAGGATATCATGGAGCATGACGTTGTGGGTAAACGCGTACCTAATGTCGATAGTAACGTGAAAGTAACTGGACGGGCTATATACGCCAGTGATTTGAACCTGCCCGAAATGTTATTTGGAAAAATTTTGCGTAGCCCTTACCCTCATGCTCGTATTAAGAATATTGATGTATCTGAAGCAAAAAAACTTCCTGGAGTATGCGCCGTAGTAACTGCTGAGGATACTTTAAAAATTAACTATCTTGTCCAGGGGCCACCATTTGATGATAAACCTGTTTTAGCTTACGGTAAAACCCGCTATATTGGTGATGAGGTTGCAGCGGTGGCGGCGGTGGATGAACGGACAGCATTACGTGCATTGGATTTAATTAAAATAGAATATGAACCGTTGCCTGCAGTATTTGACCCTGAAGAGGCAATGAAAGAAGGCGCGCCTGTTATTCATGACAACCGTCCGGATAACATCTCTGCCCGGACGGAAAGAAATTATGGGAATGTAGAAAAAGCTTTCGCCGAGTCAGATTATGTATTTGAAGATAGATATGTGACCCAGGCCGTTTCGCATTGTTGCCTGGAGACAAGAGCTTCCCTTGCCCGTTGGGATAGTAATGTTAACCTGGAGATCTGGTCTTCCACACAGAGCCCCTATTTTGTACGAAAAGAGCTTGCTCATGTATTTGCAATTCCACCTACAAAAGTAAGGGTTCACCAAATTCACGTAGGTGGAGGTTTTGGCGCCAGGTCCAAGGTTTGCGAAGACGAAGGGATAGCAGCGCTGCTTGCTTTAAAGACAGGTCGTCCCGTTAAAATCACGTACACACGGGAAGAAGAATTAACGGCAACCCGTATTCGCCATCCCATGATTATTACATTAAAAACCGGTGTCAGGAAGGATGGAACCCTGCTGGCCAGGCATATGCGAATAATTACGGATAACGGTGCTTATACACATACCGGTCCCGGTGTTCAGGGCGTAGCCGGCATGGTTGCTGCTTCACTATATCGCGTTCCCAATGTGCGTGTAGAAGGTTACCTGGTTTATACAAACAAGCATTTTGGTGGGCCTTTTCGTGGTTATGGAAACCCCCAGGCGACTTTTGCCATAGAATCTCAAATGGATTTAATAGCAACGAAACTCAATATTGATCCCATTGAACTGAGAATAAGAAATGCTAACCAACCCGGTGATACTACTGCTTGTGGTTGGAAGATCGGGAGTTGTGCCTTACAAGAATGCCTGGAGAGAGTCAGGGAGGAAATCAAATGGGAAGAGAAAAAGAAAAACCCTGTTCCGGGCAGGGGAATAGGTGTCGGCTGCATGATTCATGCCAGCGGTTTCAAGGTATACCTTGACGGTGAGTGGAGCAGTGCCATTGTAAAAGTAACTCATGATGGAATGGTTGAAGTTTACTGCGGCGCCACTGATATGGGGACCTGGTCCAAAACTTCGCTTGCTCAGGTAGCTTCTGAAGAGCTTGGTATCCCGGTAGATTTAATAAAAATGATCACTATGGATACAGAAACAACTCCCATAGATCTCGGGGCCTGGGGTTCACGGACGATTTTTATTGCAGGCAATGCTGTAAAAATGGCTGCTGCTGAAGCAAAGCAACAGCTCCTGGAAGCGGCGGGTAAACTCCTGGAAGTGAATCCGCTTGAATTAACCATAGCTGACGGTCAAATATTTATCACAACAGATCCGTATAAGAAAATCAGCATAGGAGAAGCTGTCCTGGCCAGTAAAGAAAGGGTTGGACAAGCTGTCTATGGAAAGGGCCATTATGAACCCGAGGCTGAGCTTCTAGATCGCTCCACTGGAATGGGAAATATTTCTGAAGCATATACCTTTTCTGCCCAGGCGGTTGAAGTGGAACTTGATGAGGAGACAGGCACTGTTAAACCGTTGCGGATTATTGCTGCTCATGACTGCGGTTATCCTATTAATCCGACGGCGGTTGAGGGGCAAATAGAGGGAGCCGTAGCACAGGGTTTAGGCTATGCTTTAATGGAAAACCACTCTTACGATAACGGTCGTGTTTTAAACGATACCCTTGTAGATTATAAAATTCCTACCGCAATGGATGTTCCTCCAATTAAGGCATTAATGCTGGGTTATGAACCTAAAGGACCTTTTGGGGCCAAGGGAGTTGGAGAGCCTGGATTAGTAGGAATAGCACCTGCTGTAGCCAACGCTATCTTTAATGCTACCGGGGTACAGATAAAAACATTACCCTTATCTCCTGAAAAAGTTTATTGGGAATTAAAAAAAGATTAAAATCCTGTCCATTGTTTTATGAAAATTTCTCTCAATAAAACTGAACGTTCTCACTTAAACCTTGTTTAATAAAGTTACTTAAACACTTATTCCGGACAGAAAGGAGAATAAACGAAAGAAATGGCTTTATTGTCAGAGGTTAAGAAGCACTACGGGAAGCAGAAATTTTTGATCAACGGAGAATGGGTCGATTCCCGTTCGACAACCGTAAACGAGAACCCCAACCCGGCCACGGGTGAAACTATCTCGGAATTCCCCACGGCTACCAGTGAAGAGGCCCGTGCCGCCGTTGAGGCAGCGCATAAAGCTTTCCAGACCTGGCGGGATTTCCCCATGAGGGAA
>JAGVAS010000088.1 GCA_020060185.1 Desulfovibrio sp.
AATGCAGTCTATGATAAGCTGGAAGATGGAACATTCAGTGGGCGAATCCCTATGTGTAAAGGGGTAGTGGCGTTTGGTACTACCTTACGTGAGTGTGAGACCCAATTACGCTCTACGCTGGAAGACTGGATTCTGGTTGGCTTTAAGCTAGGACATACTTTTCCAATTATGGGGGATATTAACTTGAATCGGGAGCCGCATCGTGAACAGATGGAAACCTTGTAAACGACGTGACTTCATCCGCCGTATCCAAAAGATAGGTTTTGACGGCCCTTTCTCAGGCACGCGTCATCGGTTTATGGTTTATGAGCAACACCGGTTAGCAATTCCCTCCAATAATGAATATTCTGTGCCGCAGCTTCGGATGATGATACTGGAAGTGGAAGAAATCACAGGTTGCAAAGTGTCTGCTGAGGAATGGAATAAATTGTAGGGAGTCGGATTTCCCTAACTCCGGCGTTAGGCTAATAAAGCAGTTCATATATTCTTTTACTTCATCCGAAAGCTGTATTGCCTTTTATCAAGCAACTGTATCATCCCCTGTCCTTTCCTTAAGTAATGCTTTTTTGGCGGTTTTTTTCTGGCGTTCCTGGTACATTTCCCGGATCCAGACATGAACAGGAGCCTTCCATTGCTGTTTCTGGTTCGGTATATTTTTTATCAGGCTTCTCGGGTTTAACCCCATTTCTTTGGCCATTCGTATTGTTTCTTCATTAAGACGACATTTCTTTTTTGCCTCTGCCCATAGCTCATCTTTTTTATTTTTACTCATCAAAGCATCTCTCCCTGGATATTAAGTTGCTTCTTTACAATTCGGACAGGAAAATTTTGTATCCGGTTTCTACAAAAAACTGCTCTATTTTTTGCCTGGTTTCCTCGTCGACAGGTTCTTCGGCCACTATCCTGATTTCGCGCCTGTCTTTAAACAAGCTGGGATTTTTCCTGATTGGTATGATGCTTCTGACTTTTTGAAACAGCGCGGAGGCATTGGGTTCCTGGTAAACGGTTATGGTATACCCGGTTTCTTCTTCCAGCTGGCCAAGCGTTTGCCTGTATGGCTCGGCTGCCTGGGGCGTGATGAACTGAACCCGGATTGAGCCTTCGACCAATGAGGTTTTATATATTTCAGCCCCCTTGGCTCCAAGTTGGTTTTTGATGTGGTTGAACGCGGCATTGATTTCCATTTTACCGCCGGTTGTTTTTGATGACGTTACGGTCGCCTGGGTTTCTGTCTGCACCTCCAGCTCCCAGCCGGTTGCCTCGTTAAAATCAAGCTTTATTTTTTGCCACTGCCGGCCTGGATTATTTGTTGGCGGAACCTTAATCTTAACCTTATTTTCTTCCCGGTGGATTGAGGGTTCTTTGACGGGGGAAACTCCCTCCGGTAATAATTCTATCAGTTTCAGCTTAAGAGCCTCCAGGTTGGTTTCCTGGTTAATGCGCCAGGTCCACCCGGTTTGCTTGAGTAAATTGATCAGTATGCCGTTTATTTCGGGCGGCAAAGCCTGGGGGAAGTGAAAATAAAGCAATACTTCCCCGGTTTCTGTGTTCATGCCCACTTTGTTTAAATTATAATTTTTCAGTGCATCAATAAATATTTCCCGCGTCTGGTTCTGTTCCAAACGAAAGAACCGTGGCTTGGCCAAACCGGTCAGTTGGCTCCATGATTCAAATATTTTAAGCCGTAAGTCCTGGATCGGGGCTTCCCGGTGGTCAAACAATAATTCCACCCAGTTGTTACCAATGCTTTCTGATTGGTTTCCGCAGATACCGATGATGTCTTCCGCTTTTACATATACCTGTTCGGCCAGGCCGGGTATTTCCACGTTGATGCCGTAATCATCCCGGGAAACGCAGCAGGCCAGACATGGATTATCCCGGTAAGTAACAGCAACCAACCTGTTTGCCATGTCGCCAAGCTTAGCCATTAATTCTTTTCTTTTTTCATTTAAAGATATTTCCTCTTCAGACAACGGAGCCCAGATATGTTGATAAATTTCTTTAAACAAGTTGCTCTGTTCAAGTCTTGCCTGTAGTGAGGCAGGGTCGCAACCTATGGCGGCTGCCATTTCATCCAGGTGATACTCCCTGCTGCCTTTGAAAAGGAAGGTTTTTTGCCAAAAGTCAACCAGGTCCCTTTCTGTAGCTGCTTTAGCGGCGCTCCGTCTTTTTTGGTACTGGCCAAAGGTAAATTCCATCACTTCTCCACTAACCGGCAGTGAAACGGCCAAACGATGGTCCAGCGCCGCCGCCAGGGCCGCCCTGGCTTCGGCCTGGCCATGAGTCAGCAAGGTTCTCTTTGGTTTTATCGCTGTCAAAAACCCGAATATCTCCTGCTGGTCGGCATGGGCGGAAAGATTGTACTTCTCTACCTTACACCTGACAGCTATCTCCTGCCCGTTTAACAATATTTTTCTCTCCTCAGCGGGCTTGTCCGCAAGTTCTGTCAGTTTTCTCCCGGGGCTTTCTTCATCCTGGTAGCCGGTTAACAAAATGGCATTTTTTTCGCCGCTCAGCAGTCTTTCAGCGTAATACGCGCTGGCGCCGCCGGTTAACATCCCTGAGCTGGAGATAAAACAGCCGGGCTTGCCGGCTAAAGCCGCTTCCCGTTCAGCTTTGACCGGGTTGCCGATGGCCCTGATCGAGTCGCTGTAAAAGGGGTGCTGGCCGTTGTAAACCCTTTTTTGCAGGAATTTCGTCAATTGGTTAACGTGATTTAAATATACGGTGTTTACGCTTCTAACCAACCCGTCAACCCAGACAGGGAATTTTTCTTTGTCTTTTTGCTTCGAGCGGGCTAACCGGAGCAAGTATAATATTTCCTGGGCCCGGCCCTGGGCAAAAGCCGGGACCAGGACATGTCCTCCTTCATGGACCACTTGCGCTATTGTACTGACCAAATTATCTTCTTCCCGTTTACGGTCGGCGTGATGACGGTCCCCGTAAGTAGCTTCGGTAATAACAAGATGCGGTAAGAATTTCGGTAAGGCTGCCGGCATTATGGTGCGGGTGCCGGACAGGGAAAAATCCCCGGTAAAAAGCACTCTTCCCGCTGGGGTTTCCATGCCGATCATGGCAGCTCCCAGGATATGTCCCGCCCGGAAAAAGTGTACCTTTGTCCCGTCAGGTAACATTACAAAACTTCCCGCGGGTACAGGCTGTAACCTGCTTAACGCTTCTTTAACCAGCACCTCATCGTAAAGGGGGACTTCTCCCTCGCGCATGTCCATTACTTTAAGACTGTCAAACAAGAGGACACGGGTCAGATCACAGGTAGCAGGTGTGGCGTAAACCGGCACTCCCGGATAAGCCTGGCAGATTAACGGCAAGGCGCCGATATGGTCAAAATGGGAATGGGAGAGAAAAACAGCAACCAGCTTTTTACCTTTCAGCATTTCCTGCATTAATGCCAAGTCCGGCAGGGGACGGTCAGGGCTGGACTGCCTCTGGCCACAATCCACCAGATACGCGCTGGCACCGGTTATCAGCAAGTGCGCTGAAGCCCCAATCTCATCCGCTCCGCCTAATGGTATGTATTGCATTATTATTTCACCTCAGAGGGTTATTTTGGTTTCATTCTGTTTCCGCATAAACCATTTGCATCAGAATTCCCCGCCTGTCCGTCATGGGAGTTGCAGGGATAGATTTAAAACCTTTTTTCAACCCTAGCATTCCCGTCACCGCCAGGCACAAGGCATCAATACAATCTTCAGTAATTTTACCAAGCTTCGGATCGTCCATCACGTATTCCATAAATTCAGCGGTTTGATCATAATACTGTTCAAGCACTCTCAGACGGATGTATTGCCCTTCCCGTGCATGCTTGCTTTCATAAATCCGTTCCTTGTAAGGTCCCGTTGAATACACAGCATGGCAAAACATATTTCAGGGTGACTCTCCCTGACTTTATTCCTGAACTCCGGCACTTTTGCCAGAAACTCATCAATCTCCCGGATATTATTGCAGATAGCGAAGGACTGCTTACTGAGGCCTTTGCTCAGAATTTTTTTGTTTATCTCGCTGGCTTCACGGTAATCATCGGTATACACGGCCTCCCTGCAGGGAGTATTAAATATACAGGATGACCTGCCGGCGAGAATCCTGCGAGCCTCAGCATCAGGGCTTATTTCATCCCTGTTTTCCGGCAGTCCTATGGGCATATCGACAAGGATGCTGTCGCTATCACTATATTTTGAGCAAATTTCTGCAAAACTTCTGTAATGCTCCACTTCAAAACCTTGTTATGCTACCGAGTAGAAGTGTTTAAAGTGTCCATTGGCCCGGGGCATTAAGGATAATGAGTGGGCGATGTCTTCGATTTTGATGTCGGCCGCCGCCGGTTGTAACGGATAGAATTTAGTTTTTGAAAAAGTTAGTAT
Organism: Desulfovibrio sp.; assembly: GCA_020060185.1. Classification (GTDB taxonomy): domain Bacteria; phylum Bacillota; class Dethiobacteria; order DTU022; family UBA8154; genus UBA9862. The sequence goes on from JAGVAS010000088.1 coordinate 4,380, forward strand.
GTAGTCTGCCATATTATTTATTTACTCCTCCTATTCGGGATACTGCTCCTATCCTGTTCCATTTTAACCACACCTATCTCATTATTTTGTTAAGCCTTATGGGTTGCAGGGTGGATAAATACCAGTAACTACTTCTTTTTATTAAACATATCGGCAAAGGTATTGCTAAATAACATGTAGAAAATATTAGCCTTTTCCATATCCACCCAGTCTTGCTGTAGAGGTTGAGTATAACCTTTCCTGTCCATGGCGGTAAGACTGGTCGACCGATCATTTATCAACAATTCATATGCCTGCTGGATTTTTTTAAATCTTTCCTCTGCCTCCGGACTTTTGTTAACGTCAGGGTGTAGTTTTTTTGCCATTTTACGGTAGGCCTTTTGATTATTTTTTTACTTGCCCCTGGTTTGACACCAAGAATTAAATGAGCGTCCTTCATCATTTCATTTCCTCTTTACCACTTCTTTGATTGGCTGCTCTGTCTTCAATTACTTTCTTCCCCTTGTCGTTCAGCCTGTCTATGGCGTAACAAAAAAGTTCCTCTGCCGTGACTGAGGGGCATTTTAAGCACATCGCGTATTTATTTATAAATACAATTCTGCTAATAGCTGAACATTCCTTTAGGCACATGAAAAAAATACTGGATACCACTAAAGGATAATTTATGAATACTAAACAACAAAAGATAATCAGCCTTCTGACGAAGATGTGGATTGTTTTGTTTTCTGGTCAAAAAATCCTTCCCTTTTTTTAAATATTTAAAGGTTTATAGAAATAATTAGGTAAAGTGTCCCCGCAATAACCTAGGCATAGTGATGTTTCCTCCACCGCCGATAATTGCCTCACGACATCCGGAAGCAAGAAGACTAAAAACCAATAGTAGTAACAACATTATAACTGCCGCTCTGCGATGGTTCGTTTTCATTTTCCAGCATCCTTTCTTTAGCTTGATTCTTTGCTCTTTTTTACTATAAGGACGCCGGGTAAGAAAAAAGGTTCCTTTTACCTTTTAAAATTCATAAGGCCGGGTTTAAAGATTAAATAAAAAAATGCCATAACAGACGTTTGAGAATGCTGTGGTTGAGTCGATTATATCAGCCAGACATAATCCAACAATATAATCATCTTTTTGGAAGCTAGTCAAAATAACGCTTAATATCCTCCCAGAATCCTTCGTGGCTGCCAAGCCCGACCACATAAATAACCTGCTCTTCGGTATTAATAAAATAAGCAATCCGGTATGCTGTCCCCTGGTGATTGAAACCATGGCCAAAAACCCCTTTAAGCCTACCAACCTTGCTTTTTCGAAAAGGTTGAACAGAGATATCCCGCAAGCATTGCCTGAAAGCTGTAAGGAGCCCGTGCTCTCTTATTTTACGCAATTGCTTTTCCGCACGTGGGAGCAGGATGACCTTATACATCATCGCTACCCAGCAGCTCCTTAAAGACATCTTCAGCGGGCCGACCACCGCCCGCTGCAGCGTCATCCCGAGCTTCTTCTACCATACGCTCCAGCGCCCGAGCGGCTTTGTACTTCCTGGACTCAAATTCCCTCAGCAAATCCTCGCCGGTGTAGTTTTCAGCTACCAGTTCTCTAAGAATGTCTGTAGAGAAATCCCAGAACTCATTTTCATGGACTGGCTCAATCACAAGCTTTTTCCCTTCGAGGTAACATTTCACCTGCTCACCGATGTGCAGAACATCAAAATATCTTTTTGGGATAGTAAACTGGCGCTTACTGGTTACACGCACAATTTTGTATTCAGGGTATTTGTTCTCAGTCATCTGGCATCCTCGTTTCCTTTTTCCTTGTTTCCTTGTTTGTTTATATTATAACCTGCCGGCCTTCTTTTTACAACAAGGTATAATAAATCCCCCTCCAGAGGAAAATTTTCCCAGGGATTGACCATACTGCAACCCGTTATAGGAGTAAAAAGATCTTACTCTTCCTAGCTGAAATAAAGTAGAGCGCCCATGCCGGAGAAATCTAGTACGATATGGGCGATGACTGTCCAGCGGATAGATTTAGTTTTCCAGGCCACCAAGCCCCACATCAGGCCTAACAAAACGGCAAATAATACCAGGGAGTGAGCTCCTCCGGGATTGGGGTTAATGTGAATAGCCTGGGGAGCATAATGCCAAACTCCAAAACCGATAGAAGGGTATATATAGCCCCACCAGAGATTCTTGGGGAAAATGGTGAAATAAGTACCTCTCCAGAGCGCCTCTTCCAGGGTAGCATTAACTACTGCAATAAGGGTAGAAGCTCATTTTTATCTATTTCCAGTAAATCAAGCCGTGTCCTATACTCAACCCATGGGTGACTATTCAATAGAAAATCAATGTTTTGCATCCGCTAACCAGCCTTTCGCCCTTCAACTCAACTCTTAAACCTACCTTTTGGTATTCTCTGGGTTTGGGGAAATATCTACCTACTATTTCTACTTCTTTCAGCCAAAGTTGTCTCTCTTCTCTTAATCCAATGTACATTTTGCAAATTTTACAACCAGCAATGGGTTTAATACATCAAGACCATTATCATTTAGAACTATTGATTTTTTCAAAATGTTTAAAACTTCTTCGTTAGTTAGATAAGGATTAATTTGTAAAGTCACTGCTGCCAAACCCGTTAAAACAGGGGTGGCCCAACTTAATCTGCCCCTTTTTCAAATATATATCCATGCTTATCTTCTATTGATGCGACGAAACGGCTAACACTGGGTATATATACAGTAATATGCTCATTTTCCTGATCCTTCAGTTTTCTATCTCTAATTAACCCTTCTTGTGTTATTTTGTTTTCTTTTAAATAATCATTCATCCAGTATCCAATAATTACATTATTTATATCATTTATGTCCTTATTTACTATCGTAGTAGCACTCCTTAACGCAAATGGCGGATTTGTTCTTGTTGGCATAGTGGATGAAAATATAACTATTTCATTTTTTCTAGCTTTTTCTATAAGATTATCAAACTCTTCATTTTTTTCACTTGGGCCATAAGATATATTCACAAAGCGTATTTTTTGTGCCTTATCTAAAGTATAATTATATATTTCCCCTGTTATCCTTAATCGGTGGAATCGACCCGGGGGATAGGCCCCAAAAAGCAACTGCTGCGATCGCCATTATTACCATACCCAAAAAAATTGTTTTTCTATTTAAGAGCATCCAAAACCTCCAAAAACTTTTCTTATGGACCGACCCGGTACGCCAGGCTGCCATCCCCAGTATAGACAGCGTCTATGTGGTTTTTTAAAATTTTCATCGCTTCCTGCAGCTACTCCATAATCTATGGTGACACTCCCAATCAGCCCCTTAGAAATTCAAAAAATGAGCCAGGTTTTTTTTCAATGGCGAAGCCATCTTTTTCATAAAAAAGAGCGTATACCTTCAGTAATTTAGTAAGGTGTCCCTGAAAATATATCAAGGTGTCCCTGAAAATATAGGTCATCCTCGTCCGGAGATTATCCCCCTAGTTTAATCCTTTCTTTATTTTTTCACTCTTCATGTGCGGGGCAGGCCAGCCGGCCGTTTTTGTCTGGAGCCAGCACCCGGGCAGGCCTGCCGCAAACGGGACAGGGTGGAACCTCTACCTCGCCGCTGAGAGGGTTATAAACCAGGGTCTGCCTGTTGAAACTGCTTTTGTGCTGCACTTCGACTTGTAAAAACAGGCAGGGAATACAGCAGGCCACCAGGTGATCCAGCCGCACCTCCACTTCCAGGTCGTAACGGGCCACGATATCATCCTGCCGGCGTTTCCAGTCAGCCTTGGTTGCGGCAAGCTGGTCCTGCAGTTTCTTTTTTTTTGCCGGGTCGCTGCTGTCCGCATGTTTTTTCCGCAGTTCTGAGAGCGTCTCCTGGTAGTAACTCTCTGTCTTCGCCAGTTCCTTCTGCAGTAACCGAGCGCCGGCTTCCCTGTAAAGAAAGGCGCGCTTTTCTGCCTGCTCTTCCACCTCCCGGCAGGCAACCGGGTAAAGTTCCCTGACAGGACGGGTAGCCGCCTGCGCCAGCTGATAGGAGGGGCTCTCCAGGGGGATAATATTCTGCCAGTAATCGTCAAATGTAGGATAGGGAACCCCGTTAAAGGCGTTCACCACGACGGGGATGATCTCTTCTGTTTTTTCAAAAGAACGAAATGCGCAGAGAAAATTAAACATGTAATAAACATTTTCAGCAAGGTGATGACTCACCACCCGCGGGAAGCGGCAGTGCAGGTAATCTACAGCTTTGCGTATTTTTTGCTCAAGGTTTTTAGGCTGGCTTACCTCCTGCCCGGGCCAGTAATGGACGGTATAAAGCCCGTAACCGGCTGCCAGCCGCACCGCCGTATCCAGAACTGCGCTGCCGGGGGCGATAAAAATGCTTCCCGGCGTTTCCTGCGCCACCTCATAATCAAAGGCCAGCAGCAGTTCTTCCGTTCCGAACGGGCCTGCAAGCTCATGGGGGATAATCGTCTCCAGCAGGCCGTAGGAGGTTTTTTCCACCACGGCACCCGCACGCTCCAAAAAAGTGTAAAAAAAGTTTTCCAGGGAATAGCCCGCTTTATTCTTCAAGTGGTAACAGCTCCCCCAACAGGCGGTCGTCCAGTTTCCTGATCGCCTCGTATTGACTTTTCGCCTGCACCAGACGTTCGCCCAGCTTGGCCATATCGTCCGACAGCTTCTCCTCGGTTTCGGCCCGGGACCAGATCTCCATGATTATGGTCTCAAAATCCTTCTTTTCTTTCAAACTGCCCAGGATCATATCCAGCTCCCCGACTACGAGCTGAAACATGTTAATCTTGGCATCCAGCAGTTCCAAAACATACGCCTCCACTGTCTCCTTGGCGGAAAAGTTAAGAATAAAAACGTCTTTTTCCTGTCCCAGGCGATGCAGCCGTCCGATCCGCTGCTCAATGCGCATGGGATTCCAGGGAAGATCGTAATTGACGATATAACGGCAGAATTGCAGGTTTCGCCCCTCGCTGCCAATATCTGTGGAGATCATAACACCGCCCTTTTCGGCAAATATTTTGACCTGTTCCTCTTTTTCCTGGCGCCGCATCCCCCCGTGGAGTTCGGTCACATTCATACCTTCTCCTCTAAGGAATGCGGCCAGCATGCGCTGTGTCTCCCGGAAACCGGTAAAAACGATTACTTTTTCCGGGATCTTGCACAGCAGTTCCCGGAGCGCCTCAGCCTTGGAGCGGCGGGAGACTTTGCGGGCACAGGAGAGTAGAAGGGAAAGCTCCTCCTGCTGTTCAGGGGGCAGGTTTTGCTCGGAATAAAGCTTTTCCAGGGTCGAAAGGACCGCTTCAAGGCTGCTGCCCGCTTCACGCTGCAGCGTCTTAAGAATGAATTGGTTGATGCCGTCGCCGGAGCTGACGGTTTTTTTTACATAGTGACGGCGGACGAAAGCGGTGAGCCGGCGGTAAAAATCCATCTCTTCCGGTGAAAGGGCAACTTCTACCACCTCCGCCCGGCGGCGCACCCGGATAACCCCTGTTTCACTGCGCCGGTTGCGGATCATGACCTCCCGCACCAGCTTTTTTAGATCCCCGGTGTTTTTAGGTTTAAGGGGATCGCCCCGGGTTATATATTTACGTTTGAAAGAAGAAGCTGTCTCCAGCTGGCCCGGCAGAAGTAGGGTGATCAGGTTAAACAGTTCCTCCAGGTTATTCTCCACCGGTGTGGCTGTAAGCAACAGGATATACTTTTTCTTTAGCTGTCTGACCAGCTGGTAGCCCAAAGTACTCTGATTTTTAAGATGGTGAGCTTCATCAACGATCACAAGGTCGTATTCCGCCCCGAGGACCTGTTCCTGATTCTGTTTGCGCTTGGCCGTATCAAGGGAGGCGATGATGCGCCCAAAATGTTTCCAGGGGTGAGGATGGGCTTTGAAGTCGGGGTGGTCATAGGTGATAAAATCCAGGTTAAACTTGGAATGCATTTCTTCCTGCCACTGTTCGACCAATGTGGGCGGTGTCAGCACCAGGACACGCTGCACCAGGCCGCGCAGCAGGTATTCCATCATGACCAGGCCCGCCTCGATGGTCTTCCCCAGCCCGACCTCGTCGCAGAGGAGGGCCCGGCCGCGCAGGTTCTTCAGGACATGGCGTACCGTGGAAAGCTGATAATCCAGGGGTTCGAGATAACGTACCGCTGAAAGTGAAAGCAGGGTATCGAACCCCGGGCTCAGGGAAAGGAGCAGGGCATTGCGGTGCAGCAGCAGGTCCGCAGGTGGGTCCGCCTCTCCTTTTTCGGCGGCAGCCAGGATCCTTTCATCTGCGGCAGAGGAAAACTGGATCCGCACCGGCTTTATCAACCGTTCAGGATCCCGTTCCAGCAGCGCTTCGCCCGGGGACTTTACCGGCGGCCCAGCGGACAGGTCGGGTGTAGGCGTTTTTGCAGGCGTTTTTACAGGCAGTTTTGCAGAAGGTTTCACCGGCGGCTTTTGGGGAGGCCTGGCGGGATGTTTGTGATTATTTCGCGTATTTTGCGGTAACTTCTTTACAGTAGATTTTACAGGAGTTCTTACGGGATGTTTTGCCGGGGTCTTTTTAACCTGTTGCGGGGTAGGAGAGGCACTTTTCTGCTTACCCTCCCTGACCGCAGGGACAGAGACGGAAAAGAGGTCGAGCTGCCGGGCACCCTCCTGCGCCGGCGGAGCTGCTTCATTTTCCGGGGGAATATCTCCTGTCTCTCCGTAAGGAGCTTCGTCTCCATCTGCTGCCCTAGCCAGGGGTAAAAGATGAAAGATGCCATTGCCCTCGGGTTCAAGAACAAATGTATCGGTGTCGAGTTTCGCCAGCAGCTCTTGCAGCAGGGGATTAAGCAGGAAACTGCCCTGCCTGTCAACACGGCAGGGTATATATTCGTCATAATAATACAGCATAATGGTTTGACCGGCATGGGTCCTGATAATTTCTCTCAGGATCCCCTGTGTATAAATGAGGTTCCCTTTTAAATTTTTTTTCAGCGATATGAGCAATTCATTGCGCATTTTACACCATGTATTTGATTATGACTTTTTCGTTAAAACAATTCGGCAAAAGATGGCATTTCCCTTCCAAATTTACTGCGTTTTTTAAATTCATTAAAACAGCTCCAGCTGGCCGATTTCTCCGGCCGGATCTTTAGGGATACGGCTGTGCGCCTGTTCCAGAACATGATAGGATTCTCCGTGGCGGTAATGTGAACTGATGCGTATCCTTTCTTTCCCGCTCATGGTGGAAACGGGTACCAGGCTGTAGATAACCGGGAACTCCCTCATGATTTCCGTATTCCGCAGGGCGGTACAGCAAAAAAGCTGGACATTCTGCTGCTCGGAGATGGCGCTGATTATTTCCAGGATATGGCTGCTGGAGGCCTTGCCG
>JAGVAS010000128.1 GCA_020060185.1 Desulfovibrio sp.
CGACCAATATCAGATCTGAGCATCTTGACGTTAGTTATACCAACGGTACACTGGAATGCCGCTTGCCCAAGTCTGATCTTGCTGCCAGACGTAGGGTTAGAGTAAACGCTACCGGTTAATCCCGTTTAAATTTCCCCTGCTTTCACCCTATCTTTTAATAAAGAGGTGATAATATGTATCAACATATGCAGGCTTTTTCTCCTGGTTTTCAGTTGGGTAGCCCCTTTGAGGGGATACAGCAGGTTCCCAAACTGGATGTTGTGGAAACTCCGGGAGAAGTAATATATATATTAGAAGTTCCGGGGGTGGAGCTTAATACTGTTAAGGTTGAAATCGGGGATGGCACGTTGCAAATTGACGCGAAGGTCGAAATGGGACTGAAAACGGAAGAATTAAATTACCTGTACCGGGAACGCCCGTTTTATAAGAGATACACCCGTATGCTTTCCGTTCCTCTGGAAGTTGATCGTGAAAATGCGGCAGCCAATGTCAAAAATGGACTGTTAATGATCCGTTTCCCCAAGAAGGTTACAGGCAGGCGCCTGCAGGTAAACCAGCAACAGCAACAGCAGCAACAGCAACAACAGCAGCAACAGCAACAACAGCAGCAACAGCAAAATTATATCCCGCCACAACAACAATATAATCCCCCGGGGCATTAAATTTTTAGGAGATAAAAATTTAAACCAGGTGAAAATGCCTGGTTTTTTTATTCTCCGCTGCTGTTTTCTTCTTGTTCATCCAGAATAATTAGATTTTGTTTATTTTCCGGGGAAACAGTTCGGTTATAAATATAGGGAAGATAGGAGGAAGAGCTGTCGATATTACGGTACCTGGTAATTTTTCTGGGTAAAGAAGGAGTCAAGTAGGGTTTCTTTTTTTTAACGGTCATGTTTTCACCTCTTGCCTTGGGTTATTTGATAGCTTTCCATTTTTGACGAATGATCTCGACATTAACCGGGGGAATTTCCGGGGTTTGTCTCAACTGGCGGGTTATCCGGCCTTCGAAAACGAAGGCGTCGATATTTTTCAAACTCTCGATTATCCCGCCGGTAGCTTCAAAATCAACCTGCTGCTCCTGGTCTTTAAGTAAAAGGGCGGGATTAAAGGGATCCGTTAACTGTAAATCGGACTCGTAGTTTTCATATAGATCCCATATCAGTTTTTCTACATCGGGGGAAGGTTCTGTAATTTTGAGATTTATATTTTTTTTGGCTTCGTAACGGGAAATCATATAGTTATGAGCATAAAGTTCTTCCGTTAAATTTCTGATTACTTGTTCGATATGTTCTGGAGGAGAATCGCTGGAATGAAGCTCCAGCATTTTTTTCCCCATGGAGCGTATGAGTAAATAGTTTCTGTGCACGTTGCCCAGGGATAGAGGATGGACTGTCCGGGAAAGGCGCTGGAAAACCCTGACAAGCTGCTCTTCTTGTTTTAAGCCGGCTATTTCCCGGGCAAGGGTAAAGAAAGAAGTTACATCTTCCACGCTAACGGGTATTCTTGCTGTTTTGTGATGGGGATCCTTGGGGTTAAAAGCGTTGGCTACGCTGGGATCGATGGGGCTCAATTCACCCATTTTCCCCATGATAATCTCGTCAGCTCCCAGGCAAATCAAGGTTCCGGCGCTGTAAGAACGAAAAGGAATCAGGACGCTAAAATGACTGCAGTATTCGCGAATAAGATTTACCAGCCTCCAGGGGGTTAGTACATCGCCTCCCCTGGTATAGAGAAACAGGCTGATTTTTTCCCTCTGGCCAAGGGACTCAAGGTGACGGTAAAAGACACGGATAATATCGGGAGCGATTCTTGTATTGAGATTTTCCCTGTCGCCGGTTATATAGCATATTAAAGCTGTGTTTAGTTTTTCTTCAATTTGGGTAATCAGTTGTAATCTTTTATTGCGACCCATTTTTTCACCTGCCGCGTTTATTATACCCACAGGCAGCGATTATAGACGCAACTTAATCTGATATAATGAATTAAAGCTGGGAAACTAGTAAGGATTTTGAGGATTAAAATAAAATAAAAATGCAGCGCTGGTGTCGGAGTTCCGGGTTTAACGCGGCAAGTTCTACTACTGGTATGATTGAAAACACAGACCCTCAGCTTGAGCTTTCGGCAACCTGGAGGTAAATCTTATAGAGATAAAGGAGCTTTCCTATGTATTTGCTTAAGCCTCTTATAGCCTGGTTTATTGCCCAGGTATTAAAGATCATCATCGAGGCCTTTAAAAAAAACAAAAGGATCAATTTTAAGCGGATTACAGGGGCGGGAGGAATGCCCAGTTCCCATGCAGCTTTAACGGTGGCTTTATCCACGGCCTTATGGAAGGATTTTGGTATAAATAATCCCCTGGTAGCTGTTGCGGTTGTTTTTACCCTGGTTGTCCTGTATGATGCCACAGGAGTACGCAGGGCGGCAGGCAAGCAGGCCGCTGTTTTAAATCTTATTATTGATGAATTGATGCGGCATAAGCCGCTTACAGACAAAAGGCTGAAGGAACTGTTGGGGCATACTCCTTTGCAGGTGCTGGCCGGGATTTTACTGGGATTCCTGGTAGGGTTTTATTTCTAGGCAGCCTGTTATTAATTACTTAACTGCATGATAAGCCAGGGCCCCTGGGCATCCCTGGTTTCACCGACTTTGACAAACCCCAGGCTTTCATACAGGCGGCGGGCGGGAATATTATGCGGGCGGACTTCCAGGGTAACGACACGACATCCCTTGTTCCTGAGGTACTCAATTCCGGCCTTTAACAGATGGCGGCCGTACCCCTGCCCCCGGACACAGGTAGATACACCCAGTGACAGGATCCTGGCCGGGCTTCCATGCTGACGGTTGGTTCTCCAAAACCACAATTTATTGGAAAGTAAAGCTTGCAGGGTTGAAAGGGGCAGCCGCAGATTGGAATGCACAAGGGTTTTGACGGAGTGGGTAAGAAAACTGCCCGTTAATGCTGTTCGCCATAGACGTGAAGTTTCAGAAGGGCTGAAAATGTATCCCCTGATAAACCGATCTTCCTCGGCAACCTGCAAAGCTTCAGGTTCTGCCATTTGTGCCAGGAGCAACCAGAGGGAGATAACCCGGGTCGGCAGTTTTCCTGAAAAATAAAAATGGATACTTTCATTAAATACTTCGGCGAAGATCTCGGCTACCTGATCGAGTTCATCTTCGCGGACCTGTCGTATTAACATTCTTTTCCCTCCTGGCTTTCCAGTATTACCAGTATTGGCGGAGTGCTGTCGATATTCCACCACCCCAACCGGGTTCTACACAACAGGAGAACCGAATTTAAGTCTTCCGGGAAAAGTGCCTCTATATTTATTGCTCCCTCGAACTGGACCTTTTCTCCTTCTTTTTTGATCCTTTTCATTGTAATTGTTTGTGGGTAAGACTCTTCGCTGCCGGGTATAGCCAGCACGATCTCGCCTTTGGACGGGCCCACCTGTTTGCCAAAAGTATGCACCAGAACATGCAGTTCCGAGCCATCCCATTTGAGTTGGACTCCGGAAATGTCGGTAAACGGTAAAAAACGTCGCGCCAGGGTATCGGACCTGGGGTCCTGCCAGATCCACACCGGCCGGAAATCATCGGGCAAGAATGCCGCCTTTACTTCAGAAAAAAGTTCGTTTTTCCGGGCAAAACTGTCCAGGTGGCCCATCATTATCAGGCGCTGTGTGCGATGTGCTCTGATCGCCCGGGCTTTTAACAGCGTTGCCTCCGGCGAAAGCTCCAGTGAAATCCACTCTATGCCCAAATTATTTAAAGAGCGCGGAGGGTTCAGGCCGAGCCCGGGGCGGTAACCTCTTGGGTGCGGCCAGGTCCCCCTGTGTACCAGGTAACCTATAATGTGCTCGGGTTTATGGCCACTGGCTTTGGCCAGTTCACCGGCATAAAGTGTGAAGCAGGTCAGGGCCCAGTGATCAGGATGTGAATCCAGGGGGTGAGGTACAACAAGAACTGTCGGGCGGAAGTCCAGGATCAGTTCCCGTAGAACTGTCACCAGGTGATGGCCGGAGTACGGGAATTCCACATTGTTGTATAACCCGGCATAAGGGGCCTGAGAGCTTCTCGTATAACGGCTGGTAAAAGGTTGATCCCAAAACTTCAGCCATATTGGCATCAACCCCTGGTCGGGATACCCGAGAAAAATAAGTTGTTCCTCAGGAAGGCCCAGTATTTTTATACCCGATTTGGATTCTTCCATACGTTTTTTCCCCAGGGCAATAAGGTCCTTGCTGGATACGGCGAACTTGTACCTGGAAAAACGGGCCGCCCATGGATAACCGTCACCGGTAGTTGCTATAACAACCATGGTTTCTGCGCCTTTTTCCCTGGCTTCAAGCAAGAGTCCCGCCGAGCCCAGCACCTCATCATCAGGGTGGGGTGCCAAAACAAGAATGCGATCATGGGGGCCGAGAAGGGGAAAGGGGGCCAAATCCATCTGGGGATCATAAATAAAATAGGGGTGAATCATTATACCTAACAGGATCAGGGCCAGAGCCAGGAAAAGGGCTCGCCTGTCGGCAGTAATGAAACCGGGTTTTACGACGCTTTTCATTGAACGCGGATACCTCCGGCCGGATTACTTTAATGGCTTTTTTCCATTTCAGCCTTTTCCTGGAAAACCGTCTGCGAATCCGGGACCTTCAGGGGCAGCCTCGCAGTCATGTTGTAATTTATATTTATATATACGGGACTAATAATTGTCAAGTGTTATTTATTACGGGAAAACGCTAAAAATTTTCAAAAATGGGAGGTAAGATTTTTAATTATTCCCTGGAAAAACTTAAGAGGGTTTTAGTGAAAACTTGGAGAATTTTTTTAAAAAGGGCGGAGGCTTTATAAATGAGCGAGCTTACTGTTGTAAGTATAGATATGTTCCAGACGCTTGTCAATGTAAACAGCAGGTGCCACCATATCTGGAAAAGGATCCTTGGCGAAAACTATTCTGTTCACCTCGGCCAGGAATACTGGCGGCTGGCCACGGAATTGATTTTCAGAAACTATGATAAACTCTTTAGTCAGAATAAAGGATTTGTAAACTCTAAAGCCATTCTCGAAATATCATTTGCCGAGTTTTTTAAGAAGGTTGGTTTAAAATTTGATCCCGGGCAGGCAGCCCGTATACTGGTGGAAGAACATGGTTTGTCAACCCCCTATGGGGACACGGCGCCTTTCCTTAATTTTGTGGGGGAAAAGTACCCCATCTGCCTGGTAAGCGATGCGGATGACGATATGATCTTACCCTTGATAAGCCTTTTTAAATTCGATAAGATTTTTACTTCGGAAAGAATGCGCGCTTACAAGAACAGTCCGGGCGGCGAGATGTTCCGGGCAGTTGTAAGGCATTATGGGGTTACTCCCGAAAAAATTTTACACATAGGGGATTCAATTTATGATATTCTCGGTGCCAGACGTGTCGGTATTAAAACCTGCTGGTTGAACCGGAAGGAAAAAAACTGGAGCTGCAATGTTGAGCCCGATTATACGGTAAAATCACTGCTGGAGGCGGCCTCCCTGTTGGGTGTAAATATAAGTAACATTGCCTAAAATAGGTACAATGCGCCACCCATTTTAGCATGATTAAGGCCCTGCTGCATGGTTGCCGGCAGCCAGGTATGGACAGGGAGCTTCCCTGGGAAAGAAGGCGGATCTTTTTCGATCCGCCTTAATTTATGAGGATTATTTGACGAAGATGTTTATAATTTAAGGTTACCGTGAAGACGTGCCTGTTAAATAAGCAGGCTCTAATTCTTCTATGAAAAAGTTATACCATTGTGCCAGGACATATATACTCCATATCTTGCGGGAATAATCTGCTGCTTCGGACTGGTGCTGTTGTACAAGCCAGGTTATATAGTCTTTATTGAGAAATTGGCAAATGCCGCTGGATTGTATTAACGCCAGGCAGGCATTACCCCGTTTTCCCCGCAGCCAATCCCTTATAGGCACAGGAAAGCCCAGTTTGGGGCGATCAATAACATGGGAGGGGACGATACCCTGCATTGCTTCCCGTAAGGCACGCTTGGTGGTGGTCCTGTCTACAAGATACCTGGCTGGAATCGAACCGGCTACGGCAAAAACCTCCCTGTCCAGGAAAGGTACGCGCAGTTCCAGGGAATGAGCCATTGTCATTTTATCTGCTTTGGCCAGGATGTTTCCGGGCATCCATAAATTGATGTCAATGTACTGCATTTTAGTGATATCATCCATTCCTTGCACCTGGTCGTAATACTGCCTGGCCCATTGGAAAGCGTTGCGGAGATCTGAGCGGTTAAGAAGTCTTTTCCTGTTGATAACGTCATAGACCTCATCTGTAAAAAGCTTGGCATTGCCGACAAAACGGTCTTCCAGGGGTGTTGTGGCACGGAGCAGGTAATTTTTACCCTGAAAACAGGGCATTTTACCGACAAGCTTATGCAAGGTTTCTTTGAACGGCTGGGGCATCCATTGCAACGGGCTTAAAGCAATAGGCTCCTGGTAGATTCGGTAGCCGCCGAACAGTTCATCAGCCCCTTCGCCCGATAAGACAACCTTCACGTGTTGGGCGGCCATTTTTGCTACCAAATAAAGAGCGATTGCAGAGGGATCTGCGACCGGGTCATCCTGGAACCAGATACAGTTGTTGACCACATTAAAATACTCTTCCTCGCTGATTAACCACTCATAATGCTGCGTTTGGAGTTCGGTGGCGGTAAGCCTGGCAATGCTGCACTCGTTATTACCCTCAAAACCAACAGAAAATGTTTTAATCGGTTGTAACTGCCGCATCAGCGCCGCAATAGCAGTGGAATCTATGCCGCTGGAAAGAAAACATCCTACGGGCACATCGCTTTGCATATGCAGGCGGACCGATTCCTGGAGAACTTCCCTGATTTCCTGCCTGATTTTGGCAAGAGGTTTTTTAACCGGCTTGAATTCCGGCAGCCAGTAACGCTCCACCTGAACGCTGCCGTTTTGTGCAATCAGGCGGTGAGCGGGAGGAAGCTTCCAAACATCCTCCAACATCGTCCTGGGATCGGGGACATACTGGAATGTAAGGTAGTAAACCAAACTTTGCAGATCTAAACGCGGTGGAACATTACTGGCTAAAAGAAGGCTTTTTAATTCGGAGGAACAAACCAGTTTTTCCTTGTCGTATGTGTAATAAAGGGGCTTAATTCCAAAATGATCGCGGGCAGCAAAAAAGGTTTCTGTCCGGTTATCCCAGAGGATAAAGGCGAACATGCCCCTTAGGTGGTGAACAGAGTCTTTGCCGTATTCTTCGTAAAGGTGAATGATGGTTTCTGTATCTCCTGCCGTACGGAAAAAATGGCCCTTTTCCTGGAGTTCTTTTCTTAACGGCTGGTAGTTATATATTTCGCCGTTGCAGATCATTTGGATGCTTTCATCTTCATTGGCAATGGGCTGGCGCGCTCCTTCCAGGTCAATAATGGAAAGGCGCCTGAAGCTCAGCCCTACTCCCCGGTCCATAAAAAAACCGTCATCGTCCGGCCCGCGGTGAACCATCTGCTTGCACATTAATTGAAGAGAAGCGGGGTCAAAAGCCCTTCGATCGAAGTAGAAAAGACCATTAATTCCGCACATTTTTTTATACCGCCTAGATATCTTTTTTGTGCCTTTCCAAATTTTTGTCAACGCTGGTTCCCGGTTTTTCCCCTTAAAAAAAATTCACTTACTTTAATGTAACATAATACATTAATTAAAAAAAGGGGAAGGACGGGAAATTCCAAAAAAATAAGCCAGGAAACCATTACAGCCTTTTAACTTAGCTCTTCGGAATTCCCGGCAAATTTAGGGTGTGGTTCATTAACTCATTATTTTATGGTCGCATATAATATACAGAATGAGCCAGGAAAAAACCCGTGTGCCGGAAATAATTCTTTCCTGTCTCCTTCGTAATGGTAAAGAAAGGAGGTGCTGGCGAATGCATATGCAAGCGCGCATCCCGTTCACCTGTCCGATTGGGTTTCAGGCTCGCTACACGGTTGTTTCCGGGGACACGATGTTTTTCATTGCCCAGCGTTTTGGTGTCAGCCTGGAGGCGCTTATTGCCGCCAACCCGCATATTGCTGATCCCAACCTTATTTTCCCGGGCGATGTTTTATGTGTGCCCGGGGTAGTTGATGGACGTGTACCTGTTACCTGTCCAGTAGGTTTTCAGGGTCGTTACACGGTGCAGCCTGGTGACACCATGTTTTCTATTGCGCAGATGTTTGGTGTCAGCCTGGAGGCGCTTATTGCCGCCAACCCGCATATTGCTGATCCCAACGTTATTTTCCCGGGCGATGTTCTATGTGTGCCGAGCCGTGTACCTGTGACCTGTCCCCCCGGTTTTCAGGGTCGTTAC